>NZ_JBEXZS010000039.1:0-43712 GCF_040593685.1 Methylobacterium sp. EM32
CAGGCATACGAACACCTTGCCCTGAGAGCGCTGTCGTCGGGGGCGTACGAACGGGACGGAAAACCGGAGCCGTCCACAGGGGCCAGGGTCTCGGTAATCACACCAGCACGAGGAGGCTGGACATCGATTCCGGGATCCCGATCTCCTGGACGTGCCAAGCCCGAGGAGGTCGCCCCGATGCCGTCTTACCATACCTCCGCCCGCGACGTAGCCGACAGCTTCGACACCGTCCTGACGACGGGCGCCCTTGGCCTCGGGTCGGTCCTGATCTCGCAGAAGCTCGACCGCGACGCGGCCTACCGCGAGGCCGCTTCCATTAGGCAGGCGACGGCCCGCATGGCCTACAACCGGGTCATGGCCGAGCACGCCTTCGCCGAGGCCGAGCGCCGTGCCCTGGCCGAGGACGACCGGCGCCGGGTCGCCATCCAACTCCGGGCGCTCGCCGCCAAGCGCGCCCGGGGCTGAGAAGGGCGCACCGCGTGCCATCGCGTGCGCAGCGCGGGTCAGGATGTGTGCAGCGGGAAAGAGTCAACTGAAATTAAGCAAGGCAGACACTTATCCACAGGATTTCTTCGGGCATGAAAAAGCCCGCCCTGGTCGCCCGGGGCGGGCTTTGTCGTTCCGGCGTTGGCGCGATCAGGCGGCGCGCGGCTCGGCGATGAGGTCGTCGAGGACCTCGATGAAGTGCCGCCTCTTCGCGTCGTCGCCCACGAGACGCTGGTGCGCCTGGGCGGCCGCGGCGGCGGTTCGGGCCGCTTCCATGCCGCGGTACTCGGCTGGCGTCATCGGGCGCGGCAAACCGGGCAGGAGCCGTTCGCCGAGGAGATGCCGACCCACGGTGGCGTTGTCGTGCCGCGACAGGGCGACTTGCTGATCGACGGAGAGGCCGTCGAGATAGGCCGTCGCCGCGTCGTCAAGGACGGCCTCGCCCTCAAGCTCCTCGCCCATGAGATGGGCCAGCGCCGCCCGGCCCCAAGCCTCCTCCGCGGACAGCGGCGCCGGCGCCTCGGGGGCGCGCTGAGCCTCCGCCTCGAACGCCGCCTCGGCCTCGCCGACGGGGTCGGGCGGCGTCAGGGCCGTGCGGACGAGGCGGGAGACGAGGCGGCCGCCCTCCCAGACCGTGACCCAACTGAGGCGCCCGGCGGCCGCGAAAGCGCGGGCGATAGCTAGCAAAATCCCCTTCATCATCCCCTCCGTGGACTGACGCTCCTGAAGATGCCGCGGGTCGATGCATACGACACGCGGTCCCGCTCGGTACGTCACGCCACGCCGAGCTCCAGGGCCTCCTCGTACGTGACGGCACGGAACCACGCGCACCTCGCGGTCGCTCTCACGCACGCCGCGACGTGCTCTTCCCCGGCCCAGCCGTAGACAGTCTCTGCTTCGTAGCCGTGGCCGGCAGGGACGGCGAAACGGCAGGGCGCCTCCGTCAGGCCGACGCGGGAGCAGCGCCTCCGCCAGGCTCGCCGATTCGCGCCCGCGGGATCGACGAGGTCCTCGGCCGCCGCGGTGCTGATCTCCGCGACCGTCCCGTCCGCCTCCACGACGTAGGCCCGGCTCGGGCTGCTGGACCGCGCAGACGCCACGGCGACGACGGTCCCGGGCGCCAGCTCGTAGCGAGCCCGGCCGTCCTCGTGGGCTCCCTCCACAGGACAAAAGCGCGCACCCAGCGCGAGGCAATCCTTGGCGAGGACGGCCTCGTAGGCCTGCTCCCAGGCCGGCATGACAAGGACTGCGACGCCATTCCTTGAAGGATCGCTCATTCCGTCCTTCGATCGCCACCAAGCATTCATCGTGTAATCCTTCGAAACTCGAAGCATCAGCCTCGGGAACGATTTGCACACAAAGGGGCCTCGTGGGTGCAAATCGTTACAAATGCCGAATAGGCCTTGACGACTCCAATTGAAGCTGGAACGCTATAAAGCGTCAATAGCTTCAGGAGGCGTCGGTGACGGCGGAGGACGTGAGGGCGCTGCTACGGCAGCGCGTGGATACGGAGGGGAGCGCGCTGGCGTGGTCGCGCCGCCACGGCGTCAGCACGGCGTACGTCCTCGATGCCCTGGCGGGCCGTCGCGGCCCCGGCCCGGCGATCCTGGAGGCGCTCGGCGTCGAGAAGGCCGACGCGACCTACCGGTTCAAGGAGGCGGCCCATGGATAAGTGGACCGCGGGTCTCAAGGACCTCGACCCGGTGCAGACGCGCAAGCGCCTCGCCGACCTCCTCGCCGAATGCCGGTTCGTGTCCCAGGGCCTAGAGTTCTACCAGGGGCAGGGCCTGCGCGATCAGGCCTCGCAGACCGAGCGCAACCTGCTCAAGGCGGCCAAGGGCGAGATCGAGCGCCTTTCCGCGCTGCTCGCCGAGTACCGCTCGGGCCCGCCGCCGGCGCCCCCGCCCTACGACCCCTACGCCGCCGCCCGGGAGCGCGCCGCCGCCAAGGCCGCCGAGGACCTGCCCGCGGCGGAACCGGAGCCCGCCCCGGCCGCGTCGACCCGCCCGACCTTGCCGGTCCGCGGCGCGCGCCTTCCGCGCATCCTGCCCGGGAGGCCGGCGTGAGCAACCAGGGCCGCCCGGGGGATTCGCCCCTCTCCGTCTATCGGTCGCCCGATCCCGTCGCCGTCGCCAGGCTCGTCGAGAGCCACGGCATGGATGCTGCCGTCGGGCGCTTCTATTGGCTGTCGAGCGAGGGCGTCGGGAAACTGGCCCAGCGCGGTCGCGAGATCCTGCGCGGACGGACGGGCCGGCCGATCCCGGCCCGGGGCAGGCGCCGGTCGACGACGCCAGAGCAGGAGGCGCACGGCATCGCCGAGGTCCTCCGCCTCGGTTCCGTCCACCGCGCCGCCCGGGCGACCGGCATCAGCCACTCCCTGCTGCGCACGCTCCTAGTCGAGCGCGGCATCCCCGTCCCCCGCCTCAGCCGCGAGGAGCGCGTCAGGGCCGTCCTGGCCGGGCAGGCGCGCGCCGCGGCCGCTTCCGAAACCCCCGCCACCGAGAGGACCGCAGCATGACCGACATCACCGCCAAGGCCCGCGGCTTCATCGCCGGCGAGATCGCCGCTTCGGGCACCCGCCCGGCCGCCGACGTCGCCGGTCGTATCCTCGCCCGCCTCGACCGTCAGGGCCTCGCCGTCGTCGACGCCAGCCAGGCGCAGGCCGTGAGCGCCCTCGCCGGGATCGACGCCATCCTCGCGCTCAGGGACCTCGTGGGCGACGAGGAGCTCGTGCAGGAATGGGCCACGCAGCTGGGCATGGAGAGCCCGGCGGGCCTGATGGCCGCCCTCGTCGCGGTTCGCGATGTCCTCGACAGGCCGCAGGCGCCGACCTTCACCGAGGCCGCGCTGCGGGACGCGTATCGGCTCGGCTTCGACCGCGGGGCGTACGACGCCGGTGGCCACCCGCTCGCCTACGACCACGAGGGCGACGAGTTCCGCCTCCGCGAGGCCGCCGACCTGCAGGAGTACCTCGGCGAGGCGCCGGTGGACGAGGCCCTCGCTCGGCTCAACGCCGCCCACTCCGGCCAGGCCTCCGTCGCGGCCTGATGGCTTCGTCGCGCGCCAGGCGACGGTGGCGCAGCCCGACATCTCCGATCCACCCCGGTTTCGACAGGACGCCCCATGCGGCGCGAGATCACCTCCACCCCGTACAGCCCTCACCGCTACGTCGACGAGCTCTCCGACACGGCGCTCGCCAACTACGGCGTCTGGCGGGATTCGCTCCTCCGCGGCGACGCCGACGCGCTGGCGCTCGCTTACACCCTCGCCATCGACGTCTTCGTCAAGGACGCCTCCGGCGTTTGCGTGCGCGAGCTCTTGGATGCGTCGAGCATGTTCGGGAGCCTCGCCACAGGCATCTACTGGATCAAGGACTACGAGGCCAAGCTCCAGGCCATCGTCTCCATCTTCGGCGGCGCCGCCCGGCGCGACGTCTGGTTCCTCATCAGGGACCGCGTCGAGGAGCCCGGCATGCCGGAGCAGTTCCACGACCTCAAGGGGCGCATCCTCTGCCGGGTCGAGAACGGCACGCACAATGCTGCCGACCTCGCCTGGATCGAGGCCGCGGCCGCCCGCCAGGTCACCGACGACGACATGCTGCAGCTCGACGTCTTCGGCGGCGACGAGGCCGACACGAAGGAGCTCTCGCGCCGGGTCGTCCGGGCGCGCCGGGAGCACAAGTGCCACTGGACCGGCCTGCCCATCGCCGTCGGCGAGCGCCACCTGGTCATCCGCGAGGTCTGCGAGGGCGACTTCGTCACCACCCGGCACAGCGTCCTGGCGGTGTGGTTCGCGGTCTACGGCGACGACATCGCCCTGTCGGAGAGCCTGCGGCCCGCCGAGGCGCCCCTCTCCGCCGCGGCCTGAGGGCCTCCGTCGCGCGCCAGGCGGCAGTGGCGCCCACCAACATCCCCCAGCAACCCCGGTTTTCCCAAGGAGCGCCACCGTGCGCCAGTTCAACCTCGGCCTCAACCTCACCACCGACGCCGCCAAGGCCATCGCCAAGGCGATGACCGAGTGCACGCTCTTCGAGACCTCGCTGGAGCGCACCGACCGCGTCCTCGCCGCCCTGGCGAAGGCGGACCTCGTCATCGTGCCTAAGGTGCGCGGCAACGCCGACGCCGTCCGCGAGGCGGTCCGGACCGGCAACTGGTCCGCCGTCTCGGAGCGCGATCTTCTGGCATGGCGCGACGCGCCTCTTCCGGGCGAGGCCGTCCCCGTCGTTGAGGGGCCCGTGACGCTGGAGGTCGGCAACATCCTGACGCTCCCGCCCGGCACGGAGATCCGGTCCGCCGACACCGCGGCGCCGGAGCGGGACGACCTCGGCCTGCGTCCCTGGTCGGCGGACGACTTGGCGGCCCGGTACGGCTGCCGCGTCGAGGTCGCCGGCATGGACGACGCCCACATGCCCCTGACGGACGAGGGCATCGCCGGCGACCCGCAGTACGTCGTCGTCACGGAGCGGGCGACGGGGCGCGTCGTCGGCATGGTCGAGGCATGGCGGGACGAGGACGGCGACGTCCTGGTGCCGCACGCCTGGCTCTCGACCGTCCTGTCCGCCTGGGACGCCGCGCGCGATCCGCAGCAGGCCGCCTGAGCGCCCCGCTCCGTCGACGCGCCCGGCGACAGGGGCGCACCCCCGATTCCTCCCCCCACCCCGGTTTCAGCAGGAGCGCCGCGTGCGCCAGAACCAAGCCTCCAAGGCAGCCTTCGACAAAGCCTTCACCGCATGCCTTACGGGGATCGACCTCGACCATCCCGCGGCGGGTGAGGTCATCGCTTCCGACGTGATGAATGCCCTCGACAGGGCCAGCTTCGAGATCGTGCGGAAGGAGCCCGCCCCGGTCGTCGTCATGGCGTCCCGCGTCACGCACGAGGACGGCAGCGTCACCGAGCAGCGGTCCGCACCCGTGGGGAACGATGCGGCGCAGCCGGCGATGGCGACCTACCACGTCCGCGTTGGCTGGCCCGAATTCTTCTCCAAGGCCGTCCGGCTGCCCAAGGGCTCCGACGTCGCCACGGTCGCCCGGGCAGCCAAGGATGCCGCCGCCGATCATCATGGAATGAAGCATCGGGGACAGTGGCCCACGTTCTCCTGGGAAGAGGACCGGTTCCTCGCACCCGACGAGCCGGCCCCCCTCACGTTCATCGTCGGCCCGAGCCAAGCCCTCATCGAACGGCAGGGAAGTGAGGCCAGCTACGGCCTGGCTCTGATCGCGCTGCGCGAGGGTAAGAGCGCCGTCGACGTCGCCGAGGCCCTCGGCAGGTCGTCTCCGGACGGACGCCAAGGCAACATCTGGAAGCTGCTCGATGACCGGCGCCGCACAGTGCGGGTGGATGTAGCGGAGCTCTCGCCCGGGGAAAAGGTCACGGAGGTGCCCGGCCTGGTGCTCCGGGACAACGGCATCCTGGCCGTCTTCTACGACGACGGACACATCGCCTTCGGGGGCGACGCCGCCGACATGGTCGCCTTCCGCGACATGGCCGCCACCGTCGTCGGTGCGCCGAGGGCGGCCGCCTGAGGCATCGCCTCCGTCGCGCGCCAGGCGGCAGTGGCGCCTCCGATTCCTCCCCTCCACCCCGGTTTCACAGGAGCGCCACCGTGCGCACCGTTCACCTCGACCTCGACGACAGCCTCTCAATCGGGACCATCGACCTCGACGTGGCGACCGGCATCGCCCGCATAGGCGAGGAGACCGTCCGCGTCCTTCATGTCCTGGCGGCGAACGAGTTCACCGTGCCGCTCGCCTACGAGACGACCGCCGAGGAGGCCCTGCGCCTCGCCGCGGCAATCATCGAGTGGGACACCGGCATGATGGAGCAGGCGGACAGCCCGTTCTCCGGGTCCGCGCCGAAGCTCTCATCGAAGCAGGTCATCCGCTCGTTCCTGCCGAAGATGTACCGGTGCGAGTTCCGCGACCTATACGTCGACACGTACGGCTACGCGGGGACGCTCCGCTGATGCGCGCCCTCCTCGCCCTGATCGCCGGAGGCCCGCTCAGGGTCTCCACCAGCGCGGCCGCCATCGTGACGTGCGCCTTCCTCCTCGCCGGCAGCGGCGGGGAGCTCCTCCGGGCGGCCTGGCACTCCTTCCTCTGGGCCGGGGGATTCGTCCTGGTCTGGGCCGTCCTCGCCATCATCGGGAACGCCGCCGGCGTCGCCGACGACACCACCCCTTCCGCAACCGCCAAGGAGGCGTCCCGTGATTGACCTGCAGTCCATCGTCCGCCTCGCCATCCGCTCGTCCGAGCAGACCGCCAGCCCCAAGATCGAGGCCATCAAGTGGGTCAGGCGCGCCCTCGGCGTCGGGCTCAAGGAGGCCAAGGACATGGTCGAGGACGCCTACATGTGCGGCCCCGTCCGGTTCGCCGAGAAGCACGCCCGCGTCGTCGGGGTGCAGGACACCTGCCCGAACCGCCCGCTGGAGAACCTGGAGAAGGACGAGCATGCCGAGATGGAGGCCGCCCGCGCCCGTATCCGAGTCCTGGCCTCCGCCGTCGGCATGAGGGCGGAGATCCTCCTGCAGCCGGCCTACCTCACCCCCGAGGAGCGCACCCGGAACTGCCGCATCGAGGCACGGGCCCGGGACCTCTACGAGGCGGGTCGGAAGCGGGTGAGCGGGCGCCCGGGATGGGACCACCTCGACCCGAACTGCCCCTACGACATGGGCATGCGGAACCACGCCCTGACCGAGGCGAAGCGCGAGCTCGGCGAGGTCGCCTGACCCCCCAACAGGCCGCTGATAATCCGTTACATAGTATTGATCTCGCGTTACACCCGGCGAGTGCGAGATTTTTACTAACGAATGCTTGACGTCATCCATGGTCGCGCGTATATGTCGGTCATGGGCAGGCACATCCTCCCATCAGCAGGAGCATCCTAATGGCCACGACCGCCACCACCTCCACCGACACCGCCGTCCGCTTCTTCATCGCCGTCATCGGCGACCAGGATGCCGTCTACGGCATCGGCCACAGCGCCGATCAGGCCATCGAGGACGCTCGCAGCAACGGCGACGCCGCGGAGCCTCTCGACTTCGTCGCCCAGGAGTGCACGAAGCGCCTCTACGACTACGTCGAGGAGAACGGCTCCCCCCTCAGCTGGACCGTGAGCAAGGCCGGCCTGCAGGATTTGCGCGAATACGCCGAGTTCTGCGTCTTCGAAGGCATCGACGGTTCGAAGTACCGCTTCTCGGCCGAGGATCGGGCCGATGCGGCCCGCAAGGCCGTCCTGTCGCTCGACGGCTACGCCTACGGCACCGACGCGGACGGCGACCCGCTCGTGATCGAACTCGACGCCCCGGAGATCGAGGCCAAGGTCCGTGCCCTCGTCGAGGCCTTCCGGGACGCAGCCACGTGGGACGACTGCGCCGAGGCCATCGTCGCGCACATCAACGCCATCGCCCGGGAGAACGGCTGCGACCTGCGTTTGGACGTGACCTACACCGGCCAGACGGACCGCCTCTACAGCCACGAGGCCGATTGATCCCACCATCGCCGGGGCGCCAGCCCCGGCCTCTCGCGGGTCGCCTCATCGGGGCGCCCCGCCGGGGGCCGGACAGTCCACCCCCAGGGCCGGCAGAGCCGCCCGCCACCACAGGAGCATCCTCGATGTCCACGAAAGTCCACGTCCTGAAGCGGGCCCTCGCCCGCCGCGAGCGGGAGGAGGTCTACGCCGCCTTCGCGCTCTCCATTGCTGGCGGCAAGGCCATCCTGTTCCACGCCCAGCCCGTCGAGGTCGTCGACCGGGCCTGGAAGCCGATCCCGGGAACCGGCCTCGACCTCGTCATCCGCGCCGCGACGTCGGACGATGCATACGACGCCTGGACGCGCCACGCCGAGGACGTCGGCGCCGTCGGCACGCATCGCGTCATGCTGACGTACATCCAGCCTGCCACGGAGGAGCGGCCCGCCAGGGAGATGGAGAGCCTCAAGGACATCGACCTCGACAAGCTGGCCCTCATGGACGAGCTCGGCGACCTGTACGACGAGGACGTCGCCCTCGGCACTGCCATCCCCGGCGCATTCTGAGGAGCCACCCGCCATGGCCGTCGCATCCATCCCCGCCCGCTACGTCAACCCGGTCTCCGAGGCCGTCCTCAACGCCCTCTCCGACGTCACCGACGTCGAGGAGGCCCGCCGCCGCATCGCGAGCGTCCAGGCTTCGACGGGCAAGCGCCGCCCGGCCTGGTACCGCGAGGAGCGCATCGCCGACGAGTTCGCCGCCACGCTCGTGAACGGGGCGGTCCTGGCCTGGGGCCGCGTCTTCGACGGAGAGCCGTGGGAGCTGTTTTACTGGGCCGACGCCGAACGCGGCACGGTCCTTTGGAGGGAGAAGCTTTGATGACGCCGCGCGACATGGTGGTCCTCGCGGGCCGGGCCCTGACGGGCGGGGAGGACTGGGCCAAGCCGCTCGCCAGGGCGCTCGGGGCCTATCACCCCGACGGGCCGAGGGACTCGATTGACCCCCGTTCGGTCAGCCGGTGGCGGACCGGTGCGATGGAGGTCCTGCCGTGGGCCGCGGCTGCCCTGCCGCAGATCTTGCGGGAGCATGCGGAGCGCCTCGACGAGGAGATAGCCCGCCTGGAGGAACGCGCCGACGTGATGACGGAGGCGGCGATAGAGATCGAGCGCGAGCTCGACGAGCTGCCGGAACCGCCCGGGCCGCGCCCATAGCCTGAAACGCCGAAGGGCCCCCGGTTCGCCGCCGGGGGCCCTTCGGCGTTTCAGGCCTGCTCGGCCTCGCGGGCGTCGGCCCGCCAGCGCTCCTCGGGCAGGTCGGGCGTCGCCTCCATCCGGGAGATTACGTCCTCCAGCCGGGCCGGCGCGTAGCCCCAGACGTCGACGCCGACGTCACAGGACTGCGACGTCCCGGGGAGCGTCCCGTGCGTGTGGCCGTGGACGTGCAGGGCGCCGTGGAAGCTGCCCGGCCAGGCGCGGAGGGGGTAATGATCGGCCACGACCTTCCGGCCCGCGGCGTGGATCGTGAGCCGTTCCTGGACGCTCTCCCAGGGCAAGCCGGTGACCCTGGGCCTGTCGTGGTTGCCGACGACGAGGTGCTTCTTCCCGGGGAGCGCCGCGAAGATCTGCGCGGTCCGCTCCGGGGTGTGACCCCACTCGAAGTCGCCGAGGTGGACGACGGTGTCGGTGGGGCGGACGCACGAGACCCAGGCCTCGATCAGGAGGCGGTCCATCTCGGCGACGTCGCAGAAGGGGCGGCCCGAATGGCCGATGCTCCCGGCGTGGCCGAAGTGGGTATCGCCCACGAGCCAGAGGGTGCCCTTCGAGGGCGTCAGGTTGCGGTGGTGCGTGAGCGGTCGGTTGGTCATGAAGGCAGCCTCCTGTCGGAAGGGGGCTGCGCGCGCGGCGTCACGCCCCCGGGATGGGTCTCTCGGTCGGTTTGGGGGCGGGTATTCGTTTCACGGCGGACCTCTCGTCGGCGTGGGACCAGGGATCGCAGCTCGGGATTCCTTCGGTCAAGCAGGGTCGTGCGGCACGGTTAACGGAAAGCCTGGGCGCGGCGATTGTCACTTTCCGCTCCAGGTGGTGGGGTGGAGCGGAAAGTGACAATCAGGGTCCGGGCACGTCGCGGTCCGGAGGGCGCCGGCTCCCCAGGTCGGCGAACCTGGCACGGCACCAGGGCACGTACTGCGACGGCCCCCGCTTGCCCCACGCCTTCGGCCACCGGCACGCCACCAGCGCCAGCATGACCTCCTCCAGGCTCGCCCGGGGCCCGAGGCGCGAGATCAGCCTCTCGGTGTCGTAGGAGCCCCGGCGCCGGGGGCACCAGGGGCAGACGATGACGACCCGCCGGTAGGGGAACGCCCCCAGCGTCCGCGGCACCTCCATCGCGTCCCCTCCGTTGAACCGCCTCGCTTGTTCCCTATCTGTTCTCCATGGGGAGACGGTCAATGCTCAGCTTGGACGACATCGTGGCCGCGGCCGCCGGGGACGAGCGGGACGCCCTCCGGCGGGCGATGGCGGAGGATCTGGAGACGGCGGCCGCGCGCCGGGGCGGGCCCGGGTTCGTCGGGGCCTCGACGCCGGCCGACCTGGCGCGGGCGTTGGGTCGGGAACGGCGGGCCAGGTTATCCACAGGAACCCCGCGGCGGGGCGACCCGGGTCGCCGGCAAGCCTAGCGGGAGGGGGGTGGCGACCCAGAACCGACCCAGTGGGTCAGGGCCCAAATGAAATAGCCCCGGCGTCCTTGCTCGGGGCTTTGGCCTAAGTCGCTGATTGTATTGGGCCGAACCCTGGTCTGGCTCGGTGTTGAATGGTAGCGGAGGAGGGATTTGAACCCCCGACACAAGGATTATGATCTGAGCTGAAAGCCCCCTACCCCGCTGATCGCACAGAGCTTTTCTCCCGCTGCGCTAGGGGTGCGCTAGATCGCATCCAGCGGCTTCAGGGTTGACGCCGGTCAACGAGCCGCTGGGTCCGGATGCCCGCGGGCGGCCATTTCCGTTGAACCATTGCGTCAACGGTAAATAATGAATAGATAATTTATTTCCCTTACGCCAGCGCAGCGTTACGATTTGTCATTATTCTATACGATAACGGGTCGCAGCTTTTGAACATCGTCAGATCTGCTTGGGGAGCTTGCCTGATGAACTAATCCGTAATTATTGATGATATTGACCTCAAATCAACAATGCATATAATAGGTTGTTATAATTTATATCTAAATGCCTATGGAAACCACAATCCAACGTCTCGAATTGATTGCGTCAAAGATCGCAAGCCACGAGGTCCTTCTAAGCGGAATACTGCAGGATAAACAATTGGTAGTGCTCTCAAAGCCATAGTTCGTGGAACCTGACTCAGATCCGCAAAAATATTGTCGACAACACGCCTATCCTCAGAACTCGGCAGCTTCGAACCTATTTCCGTGAACCATTCAATCCTCATTTCTGGGTCCTCAAGAACTTCTATCGATTTCATTACCTCATCAATAGGGGGGGAAACACCAAAATCGGAGCATTTCATTGAAAGATCGAGTAAGTACCTAGCAAGAAAAATTCCGTTTAGACTTTCACGTGCTGCATCTAAGGCCTCGCCATAGATAATCAATCTGGTTGGGCTGCTCAGTCTTCCAACTATGGCCCCAAGAGCGTACGCTTTGACATCGGCTCTTTCTATGTCAGACACTAATTCGAGTGCTTTGTCTATCCAACTGGCTGGTAAGAGATCGCCAATATCAAAAATTGGTCGGCCGAGAGAAACGTAGCAATGCAGATGAAAGGCACTTTTTGCCATCTCCTCACCAAATTCTCCAGAAGTCATCTTTGCAATTTCGTAGCAAACATCTGCCCTATAGTTGATATCATCAATTTTATTGATTAAATCAACAACTTCATGCTGTGAATCAATGTCTCGCAAGTCGCTTAAACCAGCTGCTAACAACGCGCGAAAATGGGGAACATCAATTTGTTCGATCAAATATCTCGATTGCTGTACAAGATCTCTAGGCAAAAATTTAGCTAATGTGGCTAATCCCTCCGCGCGATCCCATTTTTCCTTAACTTCTAATATGCAATTCCAGGATTTGAGCATATTTTCACGATTTAGTCGGGTCGCCATGGCTTCCATCGCTGCAAGTTTGAATCCTCCGTGTTCGAAATTGCACGCAATATCGACGGCCTTATTCAGCTGGTCAAAATTTAGAGATGGCAGTAGATCGATCAGAGCAAAATGCGCGTACTGATCGTAACTATATTGTGTTATATAATCAAGACATTCCTCAGATAGATCCCGACTTAGTTCAGTCTCACAGAGAACCAACGCGCAAGCTTTATTGATTAGACTTTTGTCCGAACGTATAATTGAAAGAGCTTCTTTTTTTAAATATTTGGACTCGCTTCCCGAAAAATATGATGCAATTCGATATAATGCAGAACCGATATATGCCTCATCTTTCAATTTTGAGGCTGCAATCAGCGCTTGTTGAATATAGTGAGGCGGCAGATGTTCTGCTATTGCTTCGAACGCAAATGCGCGATCGTCATTTTCTTCGACTTTGTCGGCAATCAAAATCGCACGTTCAATACACGTAGGTGGAATATAGGGCATGATTTTTTTTAGAGCTCCCGCTTCTGACCCAAACCAAGTATCTTCACCGAGTTTTTTCAAAGATAGCTTAATAAGATCATCACGTTCTTGGCCTTCGAACTTAGGTATGAGATCTATAATCTCGCTAGTTTCGATCCGATCTTCGCCTGACGTAAATATCGCATTATATGCGCTACGAAGAGCCTGAATCCTGTCTTCACGAGCGAAAACTCCTGCCACGCGAGCAAGAGCAATCTTCGAAGCCAGTTCGTCACGTGCGCCAGCCATGACCAAGTTTACTGTTTGATCTCTTAGTTCGATAGGTAAATATTCCGAAAGGGAGCTCAAAGCATGCATTCTTTCCTCATAACTATTAATGCCATCAATTAAATCAAATGCATACGATAGCTGCTTTCCTTTGAGATATGGAGCTAAGGCGGCAATTGCTAAGGCACTATCCATATCATCGTCGCTAATTCTAATCTTCTTAAGTATCAACCAAATAAAATTACTTGGCATAAATTGCATTATGACTGCGTAAGCGTCAACCAAATCGTCGAGATCTAAGTCGGAAATTTTTGTATTCTTTATGGCGCGAATGATAGAATTCTTGAATATTGTGAATTTATTGTCAGGCAGTCTACTTAAGATTTCAACTTGTGTCTTAAAAATTAAAGCAGGGTTTTCCGATTTAAAAATTGGAGCAATATATGTTTCTAATAAATCATTTGCGGTCTCGTCGCTGGACACGCGCAATAAAGATGAGGCAAAAAGTGCGCGATTATAGGGGGGTTCGATATCATGAACCATATTTCTTATTTCAGAAACAAGATATGTTGGCAAATCGTCAACCAATAGCTTGATTAGTTCAACCTTTTGATAGTCCCCATAATAGTTCATGCTTCTGCAAGCATGGCGCGGTGAAACAATGCCGTGACGAACAGCTGTCGCCAAAAGTATTGGCATAACACCTTTTCCGATGCTCTGCAGTGAGCAAAGTATAATTTGACATCTGGCTTGCAAGGCAAGCGGTAAGTCATATTTAGCAGGATTAGAAATTATGCGATACTTTGCTCTAGTAACATCTGATGTGAATCCAGCATAGCCGCCCTCCGAGGAATGATGTGCATCTAGCCACCCCTTAGTGACCAATGACATATGTTCGGCAAAACAATCGTTTTCATCTATGTGATTTCCCAGAAATTGTAAAATATATGATGGCACATCACTGGGCTGCGTTAGTCCAGAACTTAATTCTCGTACAATTTCAAGGCCCCAGTCCATAAAAGCATGCCGCTTCATTGTTATCAGATTCTTATTTAAGTACTCTGATCGTAGATACTCGCCAAATTTTGGGTGAGCTAAGGTATATACAATTTCTTCGTCTGGTCGGCCTGCACTTCCCATGACAAATCGTCTTATTGGCCGGAGAATATCTTCTACACGTTTCAGTGAGAGTGAATTTGATGGTGATGACAATCTGAGCAGCGCTTCCGCTGATATCGGACCAAATGCGCAAGCGAGCACGGCTAGTACACTTTGGATTGTATCTTCATCTACTGAGGAAAATTCTTCATCCCAGGTAGACTTTTGCAGTTCAATCCAGCGTTCGAAATAATCTGCAAAACCCGGTCTAAAATTGTATAGATAATCGATACCGACTGTAGTTGCGCCCTTTTGAATTTGAACCTGAAGATCCTCAATATATAGCTTAAGCAATAGCGGCTCGCCTTCGGACAATGCGGTGAGACGCGCAATAAATCCTGATTGGCTCGCAAATTCGCATTTTGGATGAAAGCTCTGCTTCACAATATCAGACACTGCAGGCTCATCTAATGGATTTAATAGTATAGATGTCCATCTCAGGCCATCCGTCCAACCAAATCGGCGAGCCCATTGCTTTGAGTTCAGGCGATTTACTTGAATTCGTGCAGTTACCAAAAGACGTAAAGTCGGACCCGATCCTCTTGGAAACCATTCTGTAGAGAAGCTTTCTCGAAGCGATTCGTCTGCCCCATCGATAATTACAATTACAGGTATTTTTCGGAAGGCCACAATGTCAAGTAGCTTTGCACATTCGTCACGGTAATATGCGGCAGAGTCAACCCGTGGGGCGTCTACGCGATGATCGACAATTTGTGCCAAACGCGAAGCCAGAGCGCAATAAAAAATCTCTGGCTTATTTGTTTCGAAGCGAAGACTAATAGGCACGAAGGCGATTTGCCATTTAGTATCGTTTACATGACAGCATTCCCGATACTGAAGTTGCTTAATCCAGTTAACAATGAGGGCACTTTTGCCACGCCCTGCTGGTGAGAGTAATAATAAGCGAGCTGGCGCGCTAGCATCTGCAAGCCATTCGTCAAATTTTTTTATTTCTATCCCGCGCCCACCGAACGGTGTTAGAGAGTTTGTTTGCTCAGATAATAGATAAGATGTCAAAAATTTTTCTATGGTCGAACTGAAGCTCGGTGCGGCTAGGGTCGCACCAAATTTGACTATCAAATCCCGTCCAATTTCAAGATTCTGAAGGACGAATGATCTTGGACCGAGATCATTCGCCCCGGTCAGTTTTTTTCCCCGACCTTGCCCGTTGAAACGCCTTCAATGTCGACTTTTCCCGTTGTAGAATTTACTTGGCTGACAACAATCGGTCCTACAGACTCTAGTCGCTTAATTATTACATCGCTGTGTGCTATAATTTGATTTATATTTATTCCAGCAGCTGTGAGTTGATTTGCGGGTCTTTCCTTAAGTTTATCATTAAGAATTTTTGTTGACTGCAGCACCAATGGATCAATGTCCAATTTTTTCTTTTTAAGCTCCTTGTCTGCCGCCCTACAGTAATCATCATCAAACGGATCGTCCTCGATATTGTCTATATTGGAAAGACGGCCCGCTAAAGCATCTTTGACTCCTTGATATGCGTCCTTTATAACTTCGTCTGTAATTCCTTTTAGCAAATAAGTTGCTCCTGCGGCAAGTGTGACTATAATCGGATCCACTAGCTTATCTCCGTCAGCATCCTACCATTACTCCTACCATCATACGATCTGGGATGATAGGTACGCGCGGGCGTTGGATGAGGCGATGTTCCTCAGCCTCGGGATGCGCTCAAGGATCATCGAGAAAGCCCCGTCTAAGTACGATATATGGTACCAAGCACGCGGATTGATACCATATGTCTCGCCAAAGACGCTTTCACACCGAACTCTCGGATCGAGTGGTTGTGCGACTCCGCCGTTTTTCAACCGGCCAGCATTCCATGTCGGCGCCCGTGAGGTTGATCAACTGGCGGATAGGTACCAGGCTCGGGCCGACGCGAGGTACCCCAGATCATCGAGCGCTAGTCATCCGTCGCCACAGGGCCTTCCCGCGCCATGGCTTGAGCCGCCACGGGAGGGCCTCGTGTCGGAGCCCTCTCAATCCACGACCTTGAGGTCGTTCACATTCACGTCGCCATCCTGGGTGGTGAAGCTCGGTGCCCGGCCGTTCGACTGGGAGACGCCGCTGATGCGGTGGTCGCCGCTATCGTAGGTAGCCAGCTTGCCGTCGGTCTCGATGACGAGCCGCTGCTTATCGGGGAAGAACGCGTAGCGCATCCCGTTCTGGCTACCGCTGGTCGAGGGCTGGCCGAGTTCCTTCGGCCACCATGGCTCCGAGCCCTTCATCGGCTCCATCGGCTCCATGGGTTCCATGGGCTTCATCGGTTCCATTGCGCTCGGTCCTCTGACTGGATGTCTGAAGCCAACGCTACGCTCGAAGCGCCGGAAGGTTTCCCAAAAAGCTAGGGTGACGAAGTCTGCTGTTGAGCTGGTCGATCGAGGACGTTGAGATAAGCGCGGAGATTGCTGCGGAAGTGGGTGAGCTGGGTTCGGGCCGGCCTGCGGATGTCAAGGGGCCCGCATCAGCGGAGCTGCTCGTTGCAAGCTTGAAGCTGTCGTGCTGGGCTCAGGATGCTCCGGGACCAGCGGGGCAGCGCAGGGGCATCCGAGCAGCAGGACGCCCCTCGAACGCGCTGTATGACGCCCCTAAACGTCTCCTCGTAGGCTGCCCTACCCTGGCCATCGGCAAGGCACATCATACGCGAAGCACTGCCCGCACAGCGCTAAATTTCATCATATTTGCCATCTGATTATTAACTACGCCCGCTGCCCTTTCCGTTGAGTAACACATTGGAAATCCGTGCCATGCAGATATCGATCAGCAACACGGAGGCCCCGCTCGATGTCGAAGTTTTTCGCTACAAACAAGCTGTTTCAATTCTGTGTTATGTGGCTGTTCCTTATCACGTCCTTCGCCTACGCGGCGGGTGATAGAGAGGCCGCGACTTGGTCTCTCCTATATGGCATCCCCGCAGGCTACGTCTTAGCGGAGTTTTGGGTAGCCTGCCTTATTCAGGGGGAAACTAAGAAGTGGATCCTGTTCCCGGCTATTCGTGGCTACCTCCGCCGGCAACCCGCCTGACGTGACGCCTGAAGCCGGGCCATGCGAGCCTCGAAGCGCATTGGATGCAAGCGGCAACGGCCGTGCTGGCCCCTCTATCCCATTCCATCAACATGGGAGGCATTTCGAAGGTCCGCATGGGATAGCGATGCTGCTCCATAAGAGCGGAAGCTGTCGCGCTGGGCTCAGAATGCCCCAGGACCGAAGGGGCGACGCAGCAGCAGCCCAGCAGCAGGACGCCCCTCGAACGCGCTGTATGACGCTCCTAACGCGTCAGCGATGAGTACCCTCCCCCACGCGGGGTGCGGGAGCGAACTGACCCCTAGGATGCTGCATGCTGCGGGTGTCCTCGACATCTCCCTGCGCCCGCAGCTCATGGCAGCAGCGAAGCCCCGGAAGGCTCCGCTGCTGACACTCGCGAGGATCAGCGCAGCAGCTGAAGGATGCCCTGGCTGGCCTGGCTCGCCAGCGACAGCGAGGACACCGCCAGGGACTGACGGGTCGACAGGGCCTGCGAGTTCGCCGCTTCCTCGTTCATGTCGGCGTTCGTGAGGTTGGCCGCCCCCGTCGTCAGCACGTTGATCATCTCCTTCGTGAAGTTCTGTCGGTTCTGAACCGTCGACAGGTTGGAGCCGAACGTGGATGAGATGGATTTCAGGTTCGCCAGCGCGTTGCTGAGCGCGTCAGCGGCCTTGGTGAGGTCCGCGTTGTTCTGGATGCCGATGTCGGCGCCCAGCTGAGCCGTGGCGCTGTCCTTGAACTCGCCGATGCCCAGCGCGGACGCGGACAGCGACGTGCCCTGGATGTCCAGCTTGGATTTGGCCGCGCCGGTCTTCTCGTTGAACGCGATGCTCAGGCTGTCGCCGGCCAGTAGGTTGGTGCCGTTGAAGCCGGCGTCCCGGGCGGCCTGATCCAGCTGGGTCCGCAGCGCGTTGAACTGACCCACCAGGGTCGAGCGCTGCGCGGAGGTGCCGCCGGCCGCCGAGGGGATTGCGCCGCCCGTGAGCTTGGCCGTCTCGGTGGCGTCCACCGCGAAGGCTCCCGAGGTGGTCTTGCCCAGGCCCACCGAAAGGGTATCCGAGCCGGTGCCGGTGATCTGCAACTGCCCCTGCACGTCGATCGTCGCGGTGGCGATGCCCGACTTGTTGATGTTGTTGACGAGGTCGCTCACCGTGTCGGTGGAGCCGATGTCGAACTTGTAGGTGGTGAAGCCCGCGCTGAGCTGCATCTGGTTGGCGTTGGCCGTGTTGATGCCCACCACGCCCGGGGTGCTCGAGATGGCCGCCGCGGCCGTCCCGGCGAGCGTCTTGCCCATCGTGACGTCGTAGATGCTCTTGCCCGTGGCGGTGGCCTCACCGGCGGTGGCGAGCGCCCGGGTGCCTTGCAGCTTGGGGAGGTTGGCGGTGGCGTTGGACTGCGCCTGGGTCACCACCGACTGCATCTGCTTGACGACGGAGGTGACTGCATCAACCCCCTTCGCGGCGGCCTGGATCGTCTGGATGCCGTTGGAGACACCGTCGAGGAGATCCGTCAGCGCGGACGCACGATCGCTGAGGCCCACCGCCGTGAAGTAGTTGACGGGGTTGTCGAGGGCGGAGTTCACCTTCTTGCCCGTGGAGAGGCGGCCCTGATTGGTGGCTGCCAGCGCGGCAGTATCCTGCAGGGACAACAGGTTCTGGCGAGTGGCGGCAGAGAGCGTGATGGAAGACGACATGAGCTGATCCCTCGGAATGGCCTCGCGTGGATCGCGAAGACTTCGGGGATTATTGCTGGCAGTGCTCGGCTTGGCAGTTAATAGTTTGTGTCTGACTTATTAATTTTCAGATGAAGCGTACTGATCTACCTACGATGCGTACTTGGCGCTTTGATGGCGACCGCGTCTCGCATGCTGGTGCTTTGTGAACCAGCGACCGTCTCCAATCCTGCTCCTGGGCCTCATTAGTGCGCACTGCAACCGCCGAGCCAGTGCAACTACACCGTTTCACTGCGGCGCGCGGTTGTGTTTACGGGTGCCTGAATGCTAGAATTTCAGTTGAAATCTCACAGGGTGCACTGATGTCATATAACGCCAATGTTTTTGAGATCATGATCGCGTCCCCTAGCGATGTTCCGGAAGAGCGGCAAATAGTTAGAGATATACTAAATGAATGGAACGTTTTACATTCCCGAGATCGCCAAACAATTATTATGCCAATTGGGTGGGAGACGCATTCCGCGCCTGACTTAAGTGATAGGCCCCAACAAATCATCAACGATCGATTGCTATCTCATGCCGACATCCTAGTAGGCATATTCTGGACCCGTCTCGGTAGCCATACTGGCAAGGCTGCGAGCGGCACCGTCGAGGAAATCGAACAGCATCTTAGCAAAAAACGACCTGTCATGCTATATTTTTCAGATACTCCTGTTGCTCTGAGTAGCGTCGATAGAGAGCAATACGATAAACTTAATGAATTCAAAGACTGGGCTATGAAGAATGGGCTGATAGAAACTTATATATCCAAAGATCAATTCCGAGATAAATTTCGAAGGCATCTTTCTCAGACGATGACTAGAATTATCAGCGACCAGCTGCCTGATTTTGTGGAAATTTTCGAGAAAAATCTTTCGACAAACCTAAGCTCTGAAGCCCTGGAGCTGCTAAAGGAAGCGGTCAAGGATGAAAATGGCATAGTGATGCATCGCTCAAACATCGGGGGCGAAGGCATATATGCAAATCACCGCCAGCTTAACGAGAAAAATGCCAGATCGAGCGCGATCTGGATTGGCGCAAAAGATGAACTGATATCCCAAGGATTTTTGGTCAGAGCAAGTGATGCTGTATCAAAAGTTACACGATCCGGTTATGATTACATAGAGAATTTAAGATCATAACGAATTTTCGCCTGTATTTTTGATCTTGCGGACAAAGGGGGGTGGCGCGCTTGGTGCCGATGACCACCCTCAGCTGACCCTCGACCGCGTCTTGGGCGGTTTCGACCAATAACACGGAAACTCGGCTTGGGGGCCATACATACCGGCGTCGGCTGAAAGACCGCTACCCGCCCCCTGCGGTCCTCGCGGGGCTCAGTTGCTGCGCTTTGATGGTGCGTGTGGTCGGCTCTCGATACGGACCGTGGGTGCATTCGCGTTCCCGTAGGACGCGCTCACAGCCGCTGGATCGCCTGAGGCCGCTGCGATGCTGTGAGGCTCAAAGCTCCCTCAGCCAGCTCAGCAGCGGGGCATCCGTAGGAAGCGGCAACCGCATCTCGGGTCCGGGCTCCACATCGCTGGGGTTCACCCCGTACTTGCGCCGGAAGGCCCGGCTGAACACCAGATCATTGTGGAAGCCGCAATCATGGGCTAGCCGCGCGATCTTGGGACGTCGGCCCTCGCTGTGCCGCAGCCGCCGCATGGCCTCGGTCAGCCGGCGATCCCGGATGTACGCATAGACGCCACCATCAGGGGCAAACAGCTGGTACAGCGGCGTCCGCGAGAGCCCGAACTGGGCGCTCAGCATGGGCAGGTCCACCTGCGCCAGATGCCGCTCTATGAACTGCTGCACGGCGAACCGCAGTTGGGTATCCCCGGAGGGTGCTGCTGTGGCGCTGCCGCTGACCTCCCAGGCCAATGCCCGGCACAGGTCCACCGTAGCCGGCACCAGATGGTGCGTGAGCCCGGGTGTCGCAGACACGGCGCATTCGTTGAAGTGGCGTAGGAAGTCCGACAGCAGCTGGGCCAATGGGTATGCGGAGCCGGCGAGAACGCCACCGTGCATGCTGGCGAGTTCGTCGGCGCGATCCCCGAAAATGTGTCGCGGTAGGAACAGCGTTGCTCCCCGGCCCTGCTCCGTCTCCATGCGGATGGGCCTAGCTAGGTCCAGCACGAGGAGATCGCCGGGAGCGGCCTCGACGGGGCTGCCACCCACATCAACCCGGATGCTGCCGCTGACCGTCGTCCTCAGCACCAGATGATCCAGTCCCTGATCCCGTATGCGCTCCGGGCTTCGCTCCACGGACTGGGCTGGAACCTCATCCGCGGCGAGCACCATCTGGCCGAGGTGTTGGTAGCGCTGAAACGCGGTGATCGGTACTTCGGCCTCCGTAGGGACCGAGGCATCGAAGATGGGGGCGAGGCTGGTGATCCAGGCCCGGCGGCGTCGACCGGGTTCGGCGATGTGCTCGAAGCGATGCTCCAGGATCACGGCGTGGCTGCCGTGGTGAACCAGCCGAAGCGGTTGCCCGGCGGTTCAAACTGCACCTGGGAATGCTGGGCACTTACGCACACGCGCGAGAGCGCATCTCGGCATGTGGATGCCGAAATTTGGCCGATCTGGCTCATTTTTCAGAAGATCACTCTGTCTTGGCGGGATCGCGAGGACGAGTGGAGTTTGCGTTGAGCGTGTTGCTGCGCCCGTTATCGAACGGAAGGCAGACAATGCGTTTGCATATGCTGCGTACTAGAGTGCCTACGTTACGTACTTGAGCTGGCTGTACGTGTGGACCGTCGTAGATCGAGCCGGGTGAGGGTGCAGCTGATGCTGGCGGACCTGCGGATGCGGCCGACTACCCACGACCAAAACCCGATTTCGCGCACTTGCTGTGCTGGGTGAGCAAGCGCAAACCTAAGCTCTTGTGGGATCGCTCGTTTTTTCTGCGGGATCGGCGGTTTTGACGACACTGCACCACGCGGAGATCACCGCATCTCGGGGTGACGGCGCCGCACCCATGTACGTGCGCCGTCACCGAAACGGGGTCACGCCGCCTTCTTCTTGCGCCGCTCCGCCATCATGAGACCCCGGGCCACCGCCGCCTCCTTGATCTGGGCGTCCAGCTCCCCTGCCCTCACTGCGTTGATCAGGGCGTCGATGATCGCCGGCAGCTTGTCGAGGGTGCCGATGCCGATGGCGGCCTTGCCCGGCTGAAGCGGCATGGGCTTGCCGCCGACCCGGAGGATGAAGTGCGTCGTGCCGGCCTCGTCCTGGAACCAGCCGCGGCGCACACGCCGGTTGACCTCCATACGCACCCGCTGGCCCTGGGCATCCTTGCGCATGCCGAGGGTCTTGGGGGGCTGGTACACCCGGCCTTCGAGGGTGGCCGTCACCATCTCTCTCTGCTCCGCGAGCTGACCCAGCAGCTTCTCACGCGCCCGCGCGAGGGGGTCGTTGGCCGACACGGCGGGGGCAGCAGCGCTGAGCTTGAGGGTCTTGAGCACCGACATGTGTGTGTCCTTCGCTTGAGCACGACCACTTCTCATGTCCAGGACACTACTGCCGTTGTCCTGCTGTTCAACCTGAGATTAAATCGAGATGATCTAGGACGTCGCCCCATCCGTGATCGATCACAAAATGCACAAGAACGCACAAGGATACTGCCCGGCCAGGATATAGATTTTAAGTTGTTGATTTTGCGCTCTTATTTTTCGTTATTTCGGGCTCTTTGGTGTGACCGCGGTGCATGCTCTCCCGCGGCACCCTCTCCCAAAGCCATTACGACCCAAAATCAGATGGGTAGACTGGAAGTCCGCGAGTGGCGCTCTCCACGTAGCGGCAGCGAAGTGGCGCCACGAGCAGCCATCGCCAGATGGCTGCGAGAGCAGCAGGCGCGGAAAGCGCGTCCCGACGGAGCCGCGGCTGGCTGGCTTGAAGAGCCAGACACGACGCGGAACGTCAGGGACAACGCCTGATTGTGCTTCGTTGGATAGCGTCTTAAGGACGAGTAATCTCTCTATATAGAGAGATTGTTCTTTCTTATGTCGTTAGCCAATGATGCATTGTCAGTCGGATGAATATTATATGTTCTTACCTATGTGGCATAAATATCGACGGGCACGAGCCCACTGTCGTACAAAGGGATATGAGCAAAAAAGGAGATGCCCATGAAGAAGCAAATTGAAGACTGGCTGAATGTTGAGACGGAGACGCGAGATTGGCTGCGCGCCCAACTCGAGCGCTCGCAGAAATATCAAATCAGCCGAGGCGTGCGGTTCGATCTAAATTTTTCTGACTATGTGGATCTGTGGAGCCTCGCTAGGATTAAAAAGGTAACGAGCCTGCTCAAATCAGGAAAGCTTTTCAAGAGAATGCGCGATCCCGACAAAGGGTGGGTGCTTAGTTGGACGACAAAGGAGGCACGCGAAGCGAGAGAAATGAATTACGCGACCGCGCGCATTCTTCAGCGTAATACGAGCAGGCACCGCTTTTATCTCAAGGCCGGCGAAACGCATACTGACGAAGCAAAGCGCCGAATTGGAGATGCCAAACGAGGGAAGCCACTTTCAGATTTACACAAACAGAGGATTAGCGACGCTCGCACAGGCGTTCCTCAAAGCGACGACCATAAGAAAAGACGCATTGACGCCATTCGCGCTACTAAGCAGAGACAACGTGAAGAGCGTGCTAGGCTCCTAGATTGTGCAGCCTGAGATTTCGATGACAGGCCTAAGTTTGGCTAATCGATACTGCGGACGAACTGCCACAGTATCACGCATCCAATACGAACCAAGCAAAAAGAGGTGATAAAATGCCCCGTAAATATTTTAGTCGACCCACACGCCCTGCTCGATCGGTGCCTTGCGATAGAAGCATGAACGTCGGTGAACATATCGATCTCTGGATCGCTTGTGCACGTGTGTCTCCCGAACTGCGCCAGCGAACTGAAGACGATATGATCCAGCTCATACTCAAGATGAACCCCGGTTATCGGGACACGCCGTCACGAAATCGCAAGTAGCACGAAGACACGATTGGGTCTGTGTGGCATCATATGATTTTCACCAGCACAGACCCAGTCATAACGTAAGGAATTACAAACGTTTAGAATAATTCGCGTGCTTAGTCCGGCGCTCCACCGAACACGCGGGTGCTGTCTATATGGGTCTTCGCATGGTTTGTAGTTTGCGCTTCCGACCACGCGCAGCTTGCTCGCTATCCTATGGTACCCGTCAAACCTTCTGAGTGGACCGGCGGCATCCGTCCCGATTTCACTAGGCGAGCACGCGATCGTACAGGTCCGCTCCTAAGAAGAAGCGCGAAAGCTGCTGCTCGCATGCTGTCAGGCTGTACCCACCGGTGACCACGCGATCCAGCACCGCCGAGAGATGCGCCACCAATGGCGGCTTATGCCGCTGGTATGCCTCCCAGCTGGCTGTCCACTCCGCGGGGTACCGGAACTCCTCGGGGTACATCTCGCGGTAGCTGAGACGATCCGGCACCACCGGCACCGCACCCGCCAGCACCCCTTCGTAGCAGCCGATGCCTAGGGTCTCCTGAAGGCTGCACGAGAACACCACCCGGCTCCGGGCGAGCAGGTCGTGGTACTCTCGCTTGGCGAGAGCCGTCTTTTGGCACGCCACGAACCGCCAACTGGGGAACGACCCTGCCAGATCCGCGAAGATCTCCGGCTGCTTCTCCGGTGCCAGCCGGTGGGGGAACAGCACGATGTTCTCCTTAGGCTGCCCGAGGTGCGGCTGTAGCTCCGCCGCCAGATATTCCATGGGCCACCCGCACACGGCCACTCGCGGATCATCCGCCGCCGCGCCCACGCCCGCCCGAAACAGCTCGGCGTGAGCATGGGTCGCGAACACGCTGACACCGTAGGCCTCGAACAGCGCGCGTTCCATTGCCTTTGCCCACGTCACGTCCCGGGGCGCGATCCGACCGAGGAAGTCGTTGGGGTCATAATGACCCGCGTGGAACAGTCCGATGACGCGCACGGATATGCGGAGCAGCGCGCTCATGTACCGGATCTGATGCACGCCGGGATGCCATGCGTCGGTGATGAGGAACGTGTCGCCCGGCTGCACCTCCCCCCGCTGGAAACGCCGAGCTACTTCGGCGATCTGTGTACTCTTGAAGATGTTTGTGCCGGCGAAATCGAGGAAGGCGCCCGCCAGGGGCACCGGCGGGGGTATCTCGCCCTCAATTTGGATCACGCTCGCTGGCACGCCGCGTGCCGCCGCTGCCTGCGCCAGCTGCACGGGGAGATGGTGCAGCCACTGCGCCGTGTAGCGCTGCTCATGCCCCTCAATGGGCAAAATCCAGACGGTCACTTGCGTTGCTCGCTAGCCGCGTACTGCGAGAAGCTACCGCATTCACCGTCTTCGCTTACCTCGATCCATACATCACGGCCAGCATATCTCGCCGATATTTTTTCGTACATCTCGTCACTTATCGTCTCGCAGCTCTTTCCATCCAGCCGGAGTATACTGTCTTTGTACAGATCTTCCAGCCATTCGAGGAACGTATGAAACTCAACCTCACGATCACCGTGCCATACCTGTATCCACACGCGAAATTTGAATAGATGGCGGTGGGTGGCGGAAAGGTACGCGCGGTCCCCAGATGCATCGGGCCAACGATGGAAGCCGGCGCGCTGGAACGTCACCCAGATCATTCGAAGCGGGGTAGCGGATGCGATTGTTGCAGCAGCGGTCATGTTCATTCAGCCGGGGCTAGAGAGCTACGCTTGTTGTGCAGATGCCAGAGAACCAGCCAGATCACGAATGTGGCCAGCATTTTTCCAGCGTAATGTGAGATATAATTGGGCCAGGTAAGTTCATTTAGGCCGTGCAATATGAGGGCACCGTCGAAGAGCGTTGCAACGGCTGAAGACCACAGGATGCGATCTTTGAGATCCTCTTTTTTGAGGGCATGGAAGGCTATCTGGTCGATCCCCTCGCTCACGAGGAACGCCAATGCACTATAGTAGGCCAGGTCTCGATCTACGCAAAAATATACGATGATCGTCGCGATGAGCATGAATGCTGCGACCCAATCGCCGATGAGCCTTTGCGTATAGTCACGCATTACAAATATCAGGCCCACCAGCAGCGTGCCGGGGATGAGCGGAAACGACACCGGCGGATTGCCGCTGAACGGTAGTTTTACGGGGTATACAGGCAGATATTTCGCGAATGCATTTACCGCTACGCCGGATGCAATATACATCACGATGAGCGCGATCGTAAGATCGAGATGATCATTCCATCGAGGCTTGTAATCGCCTCGAAAAAATCCAGCAAGCTCTCTTCGTCTAATCATATCGATAATTCCGCGGCTATTAGGCTTGCGACCGATCACGGGCGGCTTAAGGCAGGCTTACATTCGCAGCGGATCTGGCACCGCTGGGGCCGTGTCGTTCCGATTTGAGTGCTCTACAAAACGAGCGCGTCCAAGCGCTGTCGATTTTGTTCGATGAAATCGTGTGCCTGATAGGGCGATACGCTCGGTATTGGCGACGGGAACTCCGCCGTTGGATAGTCCACCTTCATCGGCGGCTGTTCGTTCAGCTCATCCATGAGGCCAAGCACGCGGTTGGGTGCAAAAATGATTTCGATAAGGCTGCGGATCACCAGGAGATCGACGGGGAAATTATTTCGTGTCTCGCCATCGTCGCTGAGCCAGTTGGCAGTCACTTGTTCGAGCGCCCGCGTCGCGGCGTCCACATTGTGCGCGCACATGAGCAGTGAAGTCTTACTATCTGGCTTGACGATGAAGTTGCGGGGATCTGGGTCCTGGCGATCAGGCCGCACCACTGCAACATCATTCACCGCGAGGTGCTGGCCAATGATGCTGATACCGGCATTAGGCGTAGCCCGGCCGTGCATGGCGGGATATGAGCCCTGCGCGTCTTTGATCAGTCTGTGTACTTCAGCCTGTGCGCGGGCGTGACACCAATCGTTGATGGCGAACGTCAGCTCGCTGTGGTGCCGAAACTCGCTGAGTTCAGCGTCGGATGGGCGATCATATTTGATTGAGAGTGCCTTGTTGTCGGCCACGTAATAGGCGAGCAAGCTGTAGCGTTCGTTCGCTTCTTGGAATGGCGTAGCCGTATCAAAAGTGATCTGAAGGTCTGGATTGATGCTTGCTCGAATGCATCGCTGCATTGTCGTCAGCACACACGCGCTCGCGAGCGTGCCCGTTCCAAGAACATGAATGTGCTTGATGCGCGCAAGCGTGCCGTCGTCGCGCATGTCGACGAGGCGGTGTAGCATCAGTCGGTAGCTGGTATTGCTGGTGCCAGCGAACGCGATGCCCTCGGCGGCATCAATGAGCGGCCGGTGGACACGATACCACTCGCGGCTCTCGGGCTCACTCGTGCCTTGCAGCACCACGAGAAAACCTCGCTCGGGCTGCCGGTGGATCAGCATGGTCTCCGTGTTGATGTAAGTCTGCCGAAGGCACCCGTTGAATGCCACGCTCAACCCATTGGCCCGGCTCATAGCCTCGAGGTTCTCGCCGTCCACATGGATGAGCCGATGAACGTGTGCGGCCATCTTGCCCGTGGCGATGCCCCCGGTCGGGAAGTCGAGGGCCATTACGTAATCGCCGTGGTCCTCCTGCCACCGGAGTGACTGCAACACGGTGTGCGCGTAGCGCCAGGGCCCCAGCGTGCCCTGCTGGATCTGGAAACCTCCACTATCCGCGACCACGAACGAGGTTTTGCGATCGCGCTCGGTGATGTTCGTGCGCGCCGTGCTGAGGCTGCCGCTCTCCTGCATCACTTGCCCGGCACTCGCGAGAGTTGCTGGGTAGTGAAACATACTACCTGACCGCAGATAGTTAAGCATTGGACCCAGCAGGCCCTCCGCCTGCCACGTCACATCATTCGCGGATTTGGCATACCCGTGGCTAATCGCCGGCAGGTAGCGAGCCACATTGGTTTGGTGAGGGAAAAGGGCATCCAACATGTAGACATGTGTCGGCGCGCGCCTATTAACATGCCGCTAATGCCGCAGCGATACCCAGGGTCTCCAAAAAAATTTTAGATATCTAAAAAGTTGCAGGCCCAGGATGAGCGCAAGCCATAACACCCAGCAGCCCGCCCTGAAGAAGGAGCTGGACGATATTGATAGCCGGCTGAGCGCCGCTCAACGTCACGCGGGCAAGGCTCGCAAGCACGAGGACGCGTTTTGGTCGCGCGTGTATGCGGCGCTGCATGACATCTATGAGGTCTGGCAGCCCCTAATCAATAACGACGATCTAATTAGAGCCTATTGCGATCGTCATGGGCTCAAATGCAATAGTATTAAGCTAAACAACCGATTTTATGCGCCCGTCCAGCTGTGTTTCAAGAACGCGCGAAGCGCTACAGCTGTAACGCAGTATGCCACCACGCTCCTTGAAGCAGATCGACTGGGGAAAGCACCAGTCGATCTAGTCGGATGGATCAAAAGCCTCGGCAGCCCATCAGATGTTTATGATAGCGTAAGGAGCGCCACTAAGGGGCCTGCACTCGGTTCCGGTCACGTGCCCGTTACAGCGCCGCAACCTGCAATGAATATCACGGCCTCAAGTGGGGGTGCGTCGCCAACTGCCAGTGCCAATCTGCCAGCTTCCACACACGCGCCTGCCGCCGTCTTGCTGCCGCAGCAAACCATTATTTCTAACATCGTTCAGGGCTGGGCCACGATTAAGCGGCTCGTTGACGGAAAAGAGAAAAGAGGCAGCGGTGCCGATAAACGGAAAATTCTCATTCGAAATATGTCTGTTGGGGGTGAGACGTTATTATGCTTGGAGAATATAGATACGGCCTACACGTTTACAACGGCACGAGTAACTTTGCCATTTGCGTGGGCGGAGTTGGGGGATCGCTGGTACACGCTCTCGTTCCGTGAGGCTGACCGCTTGGCTTTCAACTTCCCGATGACATCCGGCTGGAATGCTACCATAGCCGTGGATCAATTGGAATTTTCCGCCTCCAACGGAGTTCGGGTTGTCGCACAAGTGTTCAATGATATGGACACAGATTTTCAGTATATGGCTGCCCCGGTCGGTTACGGCCCGCATTTACAACTGACGGCAGAACGAGCGACCTCTTTTTTGAAATGGCACAACATCGTAGCTGGCAGCATCAAGGTAAAAGCCCGTCAGCTACGACAAGACATACGGCATCAAATCGATCGACATCAAGCAGTTTTGTCAAATTTATGGAGGCAGAACCGCGAGGTCACCTATGGCGCGCGAACGATAATGCGCGTGCCATCGACAAACAAGCATCTTGACCATCGTTCATACGAATATCAAATGCCAGGCAAGGTTGAAATACCTCGTGCTCTTGATCTTTCAAGTGATAGCTTCACCTATAAGATACCGTTACAAAGTAACTCCAGCCGAAATAATGATAAGGAAAAAATAGTCACAGAATATCATATCGACGTGCATCACTTTGCAACGTCCGTGCTGCCCTTCGATAGCCGCGCGGACAACATGAAGTGCCGGCTGTTTGATGCGGTGGGACCAGTTCCCATTGATCAAGATGTTCGGCTGCCAGTCCTGGAAATGGCAGGCCTGTGCAAGCTCCTCAAGGCACACAATGTGGGAGCGAAAGCGCAGTTCGTAGATACGGACGACCGGCAAGCCGCTTTGCTGGTCGAGTTTGCCACCCCTGACAGTCGGGTCCGCTACATGATGCCCACTGTCAAGTCAGCCTCCATGCTCCGCCGGCACGCTTGCGAGCCTCTGAGCAAGACTGCCTCTGGCAACGCGCTCAATGTCGTTGGCGCAGAAGCGCAATTCTGCGCCTATATCACGTCCTACCGCTCGCCTGATCCAGCCAAGTGGCAGCTGAGGAGCGCAAATTTCCTTGAGCAGCTGAATTGGTGGATGGAGAAAACCAACGTATCCATAGCGATTTTGCTTAGTGGGTGGAGCCAGAACGACATTGACAGCTTCAACGTCCAAGGCAATGGTGTCTTCGACGAATTGAAGTCCCGATTTGGTGATGCTGCCATCCGTGAGGTTGAGGGACGTCCGCTCATTACCAACCGTATTGAATGCTTGGAATGGTTTTACAGCAGCACGTACGACTGGGGCATCATGATGGATGACGATGCCATACTTGAAACCAAATATCATAAGAGCGATGATATAACGTTCTTCGATGAAATGGCCGCCAAAGGTCCGTCAGCTTACGCTGGAGTAGATATTTTCTTTCCCTACTGGGACGGAAAGGACCCGCGTCACCCAGCTGCTTTTTGGAATAAAGCCGGTCGAAACTACGACATCAATCACATTTTTCACAAGAATCCCGACTTAAAAGGTAGCCTGTTCGTTTTGCGCAATTTCCGAAAAGAAGGCCGCCTTGAAGTCTTCCCCAACCCCACGTATGATATTCATGGAGAGGATACGCTGCTCGCGACAGAGGCTATGTCGCTGGGCTATACGGTCATGATGTGTGCCAACATCGTCCTGCTCGAACTCGATGGTCCCAGCTACTTCGATGAGGATCGCCGCAAAAATATGCGCGCCGCGCATGTGAGAATTTCAGAGATGTACAAGCATTTCGGGTTGAGGATGAAGGACCCAGCGGATCCTGAGAACAAGTCGTTTGATAGGTCAGAATTTTACGATCGCTGTTGGGATCAGCCCAAGGAGCAAACTGTTTCAAAGCCCTGAGGCTGCAGAGGGGGGCGCCTTCGCAGCTCCCCCGTTCCGTCGGAGCACGGCGCAATCACTGCACCGTCGCACTGGCCGTCGGCACCTCATTCAATCGTGTGGTAAAGCGCGGTGAGCGCATCTCGAACTTGGTGGACCAGCTACGCTTGTCCACCAAGCCCGCCCGGGCCGGCACCACGGCTCCGCGCCCGAACCGGCTATTGCAGGCGTCCATCGCCGCCATCAGCGCACCGGACTTCTCCCGGTCGTGCGCGTCGAATAGAGGGCGCGGGGCATCGTCCAGCGGCACGAGGTCGGTGGTGACGAGCCCGGCCTTGCTGTAGCGCCAAGGCGATGGCCCCTGCTCCTTCCAGGTCCTCTCCACCCCCCGCAGCGCCGCCTGGATCAGGTGTCGGCTGTCGTTGGTCGCCTCGGGCATATGAATGACCGTCGAGACAGATCGCATGGGGTCGCCTCGGTCGTGCTCGCTGGTGTGGTAGAACACCGTGACCGCCGACACGGCGAGCCCATCCCGCCGCAGCTTCTCGCCGAGGCGCGTCGCGTGTGCGGCAACGGCCTGCTCCAGCACATCCCGCTGGGTGATCCGGGTGGAGAAGCTACGGGTCACCGCGCAGCCCTTTCGCCGGGCAGGCACGATCTCGAGAGGTAGGCACGACCGACCGCGTAGCTCATGGATAATGCGCTCGCCCACCACGGTCAGCGACTGACGTGCCGGCCGGGGATCGAGGTCGCGCAGATCAGCTACCGTATCCACGCCCATCGCAGTGAGCCGGGCTAGCGAGGCACGCCCGATGCCCCATACCTCCCCGACCGAGATCCCCACCATCCAAGCTGCACGTTCCGCCTCGTCGGAGAGGTCGCACACGCCGCCAAGCTCCGGGATTGATTTGGCGATGTGGTTGGCCAGCTTGGCGAGGGTTTTGGTGGGGCCGATACCCACACAGGTGGGCAGGCCGGTCCATCGACGCACGGTAGAGCGTAGGTCCCGGGCGAGGGCCACCCGGTCGCGTTCCCGCACATCGGAGAGGTCGAGAAAGCTCTCATCGATGGAGTACACCTCCACGTCCCGCGCGAACTGCCGGTACACCGTGTTGGCGCGGGCGCTCATGTCCCCATAGAGGGCGTAATTCGAGGAGAACACGCGCACCCGCTGCCGCCGGCACAGGTCACGGATCTTGAAGTAGGGCTCGCCCATGCGGATGCCGAGGGCCTTGGCCTCGGCGGTGCGGGCGATGGCGCAGCCATCGTTGTTGGATAGCACGATCACCGGCACGCCGGAGAGCTTGGGATCGAACACACGCTCGCAGGAGCAGTAGAAGCTGTTGCCGTCGATCAGCGCGAGGGCTCGGCTCATCGCACCGCACCCGAGCGCGCCTTCACATGGTGCCAGCGCACCGAGAATAGCAGCACGCCCCAGAGCAGCCCCTCCTCCAGGTCCTCCAGGGCGAACTCCTGATCCATATCGGGATTGTCGAACGTGAGGCTGAGCCGGTTGCCCGTCATCAACAACCGTTTGATACTCATCTCGCCGTTCACCACAGCCACCACGACAGCGCCGGAGGTGGGCGACAGCGACCGATCCACCACGGCCAAATCCTCGTCGTGGATGCCGGCGCCCTTCATGCACCAGCCCCGCACGCGCCAGATGAACGTGGCAGGTGGGTTGGGGACTAGCCAGCGCGGCAGTTCCAGCGCGCCTTCGATGAAGTCCTCGGCGGGGCTTGGGAAGCCCGCGCACAGGGTCGTGCGCATGAACGGCACGCGGACGAGCCCGCTGCCATCTGCTGCTTCCTCGCCGACCCGGTAGAAACCCACTTGGCGCTCTCCTTTTAGAACGAAAAGAGAACAAACAGGCCCGTGGTTCCCGGTCAAGGCCGAGCTTGGGTCGGTGAGGAGCGGGGACGGCTCGATCAGGTGATTGTGAGCGAGCAGCCCCTACAGCCGCCGCACCGGCAGGGTCCAGGCCAGCACTGCATTGGCTATGGCGAAAAGCGCGATGGTCGAGAAGGCAGCTGAGAAGCCGCTTTGGATGTGGATCACCGCCGAAGCGCGCGACGCTTCTGGCAAGCTCGCCAGGGCGGCGGGACCGTGTCGAACGGCGTCGGCGAATACATCAGCAATCGCAGCGTTCCGGCCCAACGTGACGAACAGCACGGCCATCGCGATGGTGACGCCGATGGCCGAGCCGACCGAGCGCGACAGTTGCACGGACGCAGACGCAGCCCCCAGCATGGCGGGTGGAGCCTGGGACTGCATCGTGATCTGAGCCACCGGCATGGCCGAGCCCTGAAACACCGCCACGACCGCCAGCATCGCCGGCAGACCCCACGGGCCGAGTACCGCCCCGACCGGGCGCATCCCGAACGCCACGAGCAGTAAGCCCAACGCCGCTGCGGTCTGACCCACTGCGGGGAAGATGGCGACACGCCCAGTGCGTGAGACCAGCCGCCCCGTGATGAGCGACCCCACCCCCACCGTCGCCGTCAGCGGCAGCATCATCAGCCCGATCTCTCCGGCCGAGGCCCCGTCCACCGCTCGCAGGTGGATCGGCAGGATCGTCGCTTCGCTCACCAGCAACGCGCCGGAGCAGGCCGCCATGGCGTTTGCTCGCCACATGGCTGGGCGACGCAGCAACTCCAGGGGGAACAGCGGCTGCGCTGCTCGCCGCTCCTGCCGCCCCAGCAGCACGAGACAGACCAGGGACATCCCGATCCCGAGCAGCGTCGCAGGTTCGACACGCTGCAGTTGCTCCAGCGCCAACAGGAGCGGCACCACCGATCCAGCGAACAGGAACAGGCCCGGCCAGTCGAATTTGCCGCGTTCGCCGCTGCCTTCACGGCTGGGTAGCCGCACAAGAAGCACCATAGCCAACAGGCCGAGCGGCAAGTTCACCAGGAAGACAGACGGCCATCCGAACGCCTGGGTCAGCGCCCCGCCTGCCACCGGACCGAATGTTGAGGAAGCCACGATCACCGCGGCCATGAACCCTTGGGCTCGACCGAGCTGATGGCGCGCGACGTTCTCGGCCAGCACCGCCTGGCTCAGCACCATCAAACCGCCGCCGCCGAAGCCCTGCAGAATGCGCGCGCCAACCAGCGTCAGGAGGCTATGAGCTAAGGCGCACAGCACGGACGCTGTGACGAACAGCGCCAGGGCCAGCAACAGCATGCGTCGTCGTCCGAGGGCATCCCCCAGCCGGCCGTAGACGGGGGCCGCCACGGTACTGGCCACCAAGTAGGATGCGACCACCCAGGAGACCCGCTCCACGTCGCCGAACTCACTCGCCATCGCAGGCAGCGCCGCCGTGATGATGGTGCCGTCAACCACGGCTACGAATGTCGGGAGCAGGATGGGCGGAAACACCCGCCGGAGCGGCAAATTCATCGGTGCCATTCTCAGATCGGACCAGCTGCGAAAGGGCTGGCGGTGGCGGTTGAGAAGAGCGGTACACGGATGTGGCGATCGGAGGTATGGCAACGCTGCTCGCCGCCGTTGCACGCACATCAAGGCCTGCGTGCGCGCCGGTAGCGGGAGCTACCGATCATCGCGATGGAATGGGCGGCTTCGGCCAGGTATGGCAGCGAGCCGGCCGCCAGGATGCATCCTGGGGGTAACCAGTTCGGCGTGAAGCCGACCGATAGGTGGCACAATCAGGGCCGATCGGCCCCTGAACTCTGATTGCCTCCCGCTGCCCCAAAACGACGAAGGGTGGGAAACTGTGGTTGTGAGTGTGGGGCGTGCCGCCGTGCCCGTGGGCGCCATCGGTGGCATCGTGATGATGCTGCTCGGCGTGCTGTTCTTCGCGCTGAACGACACCATGGGCAAATGGCTGCTCGGCACCTACGCAGTGGGTCAGCTGATGCTCGTGCGCAGCATCTCGGGCCTGTGCGTGATGGCGCCTGCCATTCACCGGGTCGGGCTCAGCGGGTTCCGCGATGCACCACGCCCGGGGTTGCAGCTGGTGCGAGCGGGCTTCTCGACGCTTGAAGCATCGCTCTTTTTCTGGGGGGTCAGCACGCTGCCGCTGGCCGAGGTCATGACGTACTACATGGCGGGTCCGATCTACGTGACCGCCCTCTCACCCCTGCTGCTGGGCGAACATGTGGGCTGGCGTCGCTGGGCCGCCATCGGGGTTGGCTTCTGCGGGGTCGCCCTTGCTCTCCACCCCTCTCCGGGATCGTTGTCCGTAGGAGCGGTGTGTGCCCTCGCCGGCAGCTTCTTCTACGCGCTGTTCCTCATCACCACGCGCAAGCTAGCGGCCGTGCCCGGCACCATTCTGATGACGAGCCAGCTCGTGTCGTCGCTGATTTTCGGGGCGGCTCTGGTGCTGGCCTATGGGTGGACTTCCACGGGACCCACGGACTTCGCGCTGATGCTACTGCTGGGTGTTGGATCGCTGTTGGGCAATCTATGCGTGAACCAGTCGCTCCGGTTGGCGCCTGCGACGACGGTTGTGCCCTACCAGTACACGTTGATCCTATGGGGAATGCTGTTTGGCTACTTGTTCTTTGGCGAGATGATTGGCCCGCTCACAATGGCCGGAGCCGGGGTCATCGTCGCCAGCGGCCTCTTCATTTTCCTGCGGGAGCAGCAGTTGGGGCGGAGATCGAAGGCCCGTGATGTGCCAACCGAGCCAGCGATCGCGAAACTGCATGACCTCGACTAAGCAGGAGCAGCCAACTGCCTCTGGACGAATGACGAGCCAGGTGCCAGCCGTCGGCTGTCCGCTATGAGTGGCGATGCAGCACGCCTGTGTGGATCTATCCCTTTGAGAAAGAGAAGATCGCCCTAAATAGAATTGAGATGGGGCACCGAGGATGCATCATGATCGCGCAACCTGCCCTCACTGACACCCTTCCGCTCATAGCCGCACTGGCCGAAGAGCTTGCCTTCGCCATGACCGAAGATCTCATGGCGGAGCAGTACCGTAAGCCGAGCGCGGCTCTTGATCGGCTGGCGGCGGCGAAAACCTATCTCGAACGGCACCAACACCCTGTTGGTCCTCATGCGCAGGAAGCCGTCGAGATTGCCACCGCGCAAGGTGGTTTGCCTGCACCTACGGACCCAAAGGTGGGTAGGAGCGGCTCCGCCTAACGATGAGGGAACGGGCTACTGAGCGCCCGTACCCGCACATCGGGGAGGTCGAGAAAGCCTCCATCATCGGACTACATCTTCGCTTCGAGCGCGAACTGCTGACACATCGCGTTAGCGCGGGCGCTCATATCCTAATCGCGTCATAAGCTTCAGTGCCTGCGATCAAAATCTAAGTTCTCGTGTTAGTGAGATGTCTTCCGATGTGCGCAACGACAAAACATGCTTTATCTTCGTCTAATATGTAATGTATAGATAGGCACGTGTTGGCAGATCCCGACCCGAGTGTAATATGAGGTTCAAATAATGTTCTCGTCCCATTATAATTGAAAGTATACTCATCGCCGTGCTTGCTCTCTGTTGTCGAAGAAATAAAGCTCGTAACTCTTCTGCCCAACCCAGCCTCTCTCAGCATTTGCGTTACATTGTTAGTACGATTTTCGGACCACTTTGTGCAAACCGCGCTCATGATGGATAAGGCCTCGTACACTTCTTTAGGTCTCACGAAGGGCGATTTAGAAGCTGCGTCAAATGCGCTAATCAATATTTCGACATTGCTGAAATCTTCCCCAGCGAAGGTTACCGCCTCTTGCACTGATTTGGGATCTCTTTCGGGTATTTCTTCGGTGGGGAGGTCTTCTACTTCTTCAAAATATGAGAAATCCAGATTAGCGTTCTGTCTAAGATTTTCATTCTCCGCTTTGAGCCCTATTATCTCAGATCTGGCCTCTGTTAGCTCACTATCGATCTCAAGGGCATACTGTTCCCAATCAACTCCACTGGTTTGTATAGCTTGTTGAGTTCGTTCAGCCCTCTTTCTTTGCTCTGCCTCGATCTCTACGGTTGTTAAGCGCGGATCTGGAGCAAAACGAAAAGATATTACAGAAAATATAAGCCTTTCTAAAATGCTAACCGTTTTTCCGGCTCCATGCTCCTCTATTTTGCGCCCCAATATAAGAGGGTGCCTTGTAACGGCGTCTGATTTTGCAAAGCCGGGCCAATAAATTCTGATGGCTCCATCATAACAGCCCAGCTTTCCAAGTTCCCTTGATATCATTCTGGTTGCTAAGTTATCTTCCGCTTCGACCACAAAGGCTACACCCGCAAGTCTTTGTGATAGCTCATCAACGTTGACAATGTTTTTATTGCCGTTGGCAAATCTAGATACAACTACAATTGGGATCTTTCGAGCGTCGGAATTTAGCAGCGACATAAAATTTTCTACTTCTTCGGAATTAAGTGAGTATCGTTGAGCGGTTATTTTAAGATCGCCTAAAATTGGGCCATTTTTACTGCATAATAAGCGGACCGCATACGGTGTGCCTACACTGAATTGAGCTGGTGCTAAAAAATAATCAATTGAATTAAGATGTATCTCATGCTGTACCAAGCACGATTTATCCATCGATAAGAAACTAATTGTGTTAGACCAAGATAGGCCAGCATCTTTATCACTTGGTGTTTGCCAATATATCTTGTATGCTCTCAGATTGCCATCTACAATCCGAAAACTTAAGCTGTGACCTTCACGCGGGCATGTAACATTATCGGCCTCCATGTCCAGCACTACATCTTGGTCATATCTCGATTTATAATGATAATTTATCCATCGTGCATAGACCTTTGAAACAATATCCGACCAGGCGCTCGGTCCCGGAATTTCGAATTTACACGCCCACAGCAACCGTGACATAATCAATGGCCTTTATTCAGACATGCCAGAGACGTGTAGCAACCTCAGCGCGACAAATCCATAGCATATACGCGTCATACACGAAGGTAGCATGCGTGCAATTAATGTGCCACTGCACGGAAGATCAGGCAAAAGGCAGGATCATCCGCACTTGGATTTATGTTTATCATGTATTCACGTAACATGACACACTATTGAAACCGCTAGACATGATTATTGTTTCGATGGATCACAGGTTCACAATGTGACCAGCTTCCTGCGCTGCACGTGCATAGGTGGAGATCGGATACAAGGGCCGGAAAGAGGTATCCCGCTCCAAGCCGATTGCGAGGCCGGCGCTGACCTCTTCAATCTCAGCTAGGCTCACGTACCCGAGTTCGGGTTCACCGAAGCCGAGATCACACAGCCCGTAGAGGGTGTCGCCATCCGCTTCCATCGCGCAGATCAGCCACGTGGCTGGCCCCGTAGGGTTGAACAGCTTGAGCACGGGATGGTGGTCACCGTCGCGATCACGGCCATTGGCCAACAGCTGTTCGCGGGTGGCGGTATCGATCAAGCGCATGCAGGGCTCCTCGCTTAAGGTGCAAGGAAGCCGTGTAGCCATTGGCGTTGAAGTGCGAGCATGAAGGGGGATCATCGGCGTGGGCGAAACATCACAAATTCTATGTTCTGTGATGTTTGCGGCTAAGTCGTTGATCCCGTTGAGTGCACCTATGTGCTCGCCCTAGGGGACGCCTGGAAATATCATACTTTGCAGCAAAACAGCTTAAAGTGTGAGGTTTCGGTGAAGCAAGCGCGTGTGCCCACGGAGGCGGAGTTCAAACGTCTCGCGGCGGTGGTAAGCCAGGGGCGCTACGGCCCGCGCAACCGGATGGCCCTCATGCTCAGCTATCTGGCGGGGCTTCGAGTGGGTGAGATCGCATCACTCCGCTGGAGCGACCTGCTCGACGGTGAGGGCAAGGTACGGGAGCAGCTACGGTTGAGCGCTGCCGTCACGAAAGGCGGGCACGCGCGCGTGGTATTCCTCAATGCCCGGCTGCGACGCGAGATCGAGCAGTTCCGGTCCTCGTTGCCCTCCTCCCCTCCCCGCGAGCAGCCGGTGCTGGTCACCCAAAAGCGCGCAGCGTTCAGCGCGAATACCCTCTGTCAGCTCATGGGTGGATGGTATGATCAGGCGGGCTTGGACGGCGGCTCCAGCCATAGCGGTCGACGCTGGTTCATCACCCGCCTCGCGCATGCGGGCATTTCGCCCAAGGCCATCATGATGCTCGCTGGCCACCGGCACCTCTCGACTACTCAGCGCTACATCGACGTGAACGACGAGATGATGCGTTCAGCTGTTGAGCAATTATGATCATATGCTACAACATAAACATTCAATTACAAATAAATGATACCCTTTGGAAGCAAAATTGATTGGCATCTACTCCGTTAGATGCCAATCTATAAAAATAAAAAATATCTATCTTAGTTATTTCTGGCGACTTTTCGACGCTGAGTACGTCGTGACTGTGCAGGCTGACGTCTCTCCCCAAGTAAATCCGGCTCGCCAAGCATTCTAAGTATCTCTCTCATTCTTTCGACGTGCGATGGCGATAGCGCGGATGCTCTGATGTAATCGATTATCTCCGCATTACTGGCAAAATCCTTGATTATGAATGACGCTCTAGCAACTGATAATGCCAACTCGGATTGATCGTGATCAATCCTATTAGGTGGATTGGATAACCATCCTCTGAGCAAAGCCCGCTTATCTGATTGAAGATCAATATCGCAATAACCGCGCGGCAAGCCATTTAGATCAGGAACCGCAAATCTCCCAATCTCGGATATTTCGGGAATTTGATTTAGAAAAATATTAATCAAAGAACCAATCACACCTCTATCTGGTGTCGGAACCGGGTCTCCATTTTCGGTTTTCACTAATCTCCAAAAACCCCAAGCCCAAGCAGCACAAAATTGAACTTTCACTGTCTGGTTATACAGTAGACTTTCAATTACATTATACAATTCTATAGAAGAAGTTAGAGAGCTTTCATCTCTAAATTGCCAAATACAACCGCAGATGGATAAAGTATGGCGAACGATATCCCGCTCATCTGTGGAAGTCAGCTTTTTCATCAAATCTTCTACACAGTCATTGCCTTTCCAATAACTTCCCGGCTTCGACATGGCCTCTAACAGCGCAACCGTGTTCCGTGAGTGGCAACGGTTCCAGTATGGCTGCTTCAAAAATATATCCAGAGCAGCTTCTCGCAGATCCGGTCCGTAAGGCCCTTGGCTCAAGGCTTGCCAATTTTCAGGCGTGTTACAGCCGTTAGCAAAACACGCCACAATTGGCGCGGCTCTACTTAGATTTTCAGGGCTCAAATTGGCTTCTTCGATCATGCTGCGTAGTATACGCGCCGTAGCAGGAGGCAGATGCGTTTCCGAAGAGAACTCGAGCCGACGTTCTTGGTCGACAACAAAATCTACCATCTCTTTTTCTGCATGCGCAACCAAAGCGTCTAATAATGGAGGCGATTGCGATCGACCTAAGCGGGCAGCCATAGGTATAACTTCTTTCCATTCATCGCTAAGTATGTTATCACCAATTGCTCCAAGGATCGAATGAGGTTTTTTAGAATTAATGATATGTCCATCCACAACAGCGACAGCGCTCAAATATTCCTGAAATGTTAGATGGCGAAATTGATAAAACGGCACTACCCTGCCATCTTCCTTGCGAAATCCGCCCTGTAACATCAAGCTCGATCGTAGCTCGACTCGTTTTATAAATTCATGAGAACTATCCTTAGCATATCGCCCAATCATAGGTAATTGCGAACGAGCAGCATCCAAAATCTCAAGCAGCTCTCTTTCCGTAGCAGTCTGCTTACCTCTTTTTAATAATTCTAATGCCACACATGCTAGTTGTGGTACTGCTTCCTTGATATTTAAAGCTTTGTGGCCTTTTATGTTCCATGTATCTAATAGCAGCTCAACCGCTCTATCATATAGCGTGACGCGATCTGATGGAAGACGTCCAAAACCATGCTTAACAACTAATAACATAGTACATAGCAGTGGATTACCAGCGAGCATGCTAAGTGACGCGCTATTTAGTAGAGTATCAGCCACTTCGGCAGCTTCAGCCATAGCGTCTGGTGTTCCACCACTCATTAATTTATGCCAATGCTCACAAAGTGTTTGAATTGCTTCGCTATTAAGGGGTGCAATGCGGAATTTAGAACAGAAGCGACTTAGGACCGGAGCGATTAATTCAAACCCGGCTTCCCTGCTTGTTACTATGATCCGTATTTTTGGGTACTGCTCAAGAAATTTTTCTAAATTTTCAACAAAGACCGTTCGATCTCCATCGCTGTGTATTTCATCGAGCCCGTCGATAAGTAGCAGCACAGAGCCTGATTTGAGATATTTTTCTATAGCGTCACTTAGATTATTAAGTGATCCGTCTCCGGTTATGCTCGAAATATTTTTTAGTAGCGTCATAACAGGCTGGTGGATATATTCCTTCCACTCTCGACAGCGGATCATAATCGGTATCAAGGCTAACGCTGGCAATTTGTCCGAACTAGAAGCGCGCCTTGACGGATTAGCATATGCGACTGCTAATCTTTTAAGAAGCAATGTTTTGCCGCCTCCAGGAAGTGCTAGAAGCGCAATTCTTTGTTCTCGTTCGAACACAGTGGCGAAATCAATTGGATCCTGATATGTATTTCTCCATTCCTGGGCAAATATATCGCCGTCAGTATCTCTCTCAGTGTTGGCTGGATTTATTCCGATCATTTCGAGTGGGACAAAAAGTTTTTCGATGTCGAACTTTCTTTGTCCAGCGTCCATGTCGCCTGGCATTCCTTCGATTGCCATTTGACCACAATCTCTCATCAAGAAATTGCGATACGCGTCGATAACTTGATTGGACTGCACTGCTGCAGCTTTGCTTTTTGAAGCAGGCGTCTTAGCTGAGCGGCGAGTGGGGAAACAATCAAGTAAAAATCCTGGTAAATCAGAATAATTAGCCCCAAATCCGATAGGATCTACGAAGCCATGCCAGGTTGGATCAGCAAACTTCTGACTGACCTCGTCGTCCTTTACAAGAGCATAGTGCTGTGGATAGCTCGCTCCTATATTTTTTCTAAGCCATTTGATCCACGCCGTAAAGTTCGGATCAGAAAAGGTATCGCCACATCCTACGAATAACAATCTATTGAGAGAACCAAGGGAGCGCTGTACAATCTCACGCGTTTCACTGGCTATAGCATTCTCGTAATCTCTTATGCCGAAGACACAATTTTTAGGGTTCATCCATATACCATGGAGATGGAGTACTCCTTTATGTTCTTTTCGTAACCAACGCATTAGTTGTGGTGTATCAGCAAAATCTATCGGCTGTAACCCGGTGGCAAGCTCGATGAGCGTATCATAATTGAGGGTTGCTATAGGTATTTGTTGATCCTCTATGGTTCGCAGCGCATTCTGCATACCACCAGGTTCTGGTGCCCATCTTTCGAATGTGTTTTGCATCCAACGCGCATAGCTATCGCCGTGCGGGGCTTCTAATTTGCGCCCAATAAACTCAGCTACTCCTAAGAGCTCATCAACATCCCCTGATTGAAGAGCATCCAGATATCTGTCATATTGACTTTCTTTAATAAAACTACGCATTTTGCCATAATCTAGCGCCGATCGTACAAGTCCAGTCCACGATAATGCATTTTTACTTTTAGGTGTAAGGGCCATACTTGCGCCGGCCCCAAAAACAACTACCAATTTCTTTTCAGTTGCTGACTGGCGGATGTCATCAACGCTCAAGGCTAATCCCCTTTTCGGTAAAATTTATGCGTCGCATACACATCCATGTTGATACAATCTCAACATGAGGCGGATTGACGATTTGCCGCTCCGCGTTGCATTCGAGCACCAGTCAGTGATGTGACTGTTATAATTTGGTCGCGATACGATGTGAAATGATGCCGGAGATTATCGGCAAATAGTTAATCAATACATATGCTTGGCGTTAAATATATGGTATTTTATATTAAGAATATTATGATATATATTTATATAAGTGATATAATCGATACTGGGACAGTCTAAATTACACGATGAAAAAATCTAAATATATAGTTTAACGTTTTTTTGGATGAGCATTGCTCAAATTAGGCGAGCATTGAATATTTTATAATAATATATGCCGCATTGATGTAAAAATAATTTCACGACCGACGCCACTCTGGTCGAAGTCGATCCACTACACGTTCAAGTCGCACTTGTCCGTAATGTTTGTCGATCATTGCCAGTGACGTTCGGCAATTGCGGGCCACATCCAGCACCTCGGAGCCATTGGCAAGCTGCTCGCTGATGTAGAAGTGCCGGAGCGAGTACGGCGTGCGCTTGATGCCGCGGTGATCACGCTCCAACCCGGCCGCCTTCAGCAGCTCGGTGAAGCCATTGGCCACCGACGTGATCCGCTTGCCCGCCTCGCTCGCGAACACCGGATCGGCATCAAGGGGCTCACGGCCCATGCTGCGCTCGAACAGCATCCACAGGGTGTCAAACCACGGGATCGCTGCTTTCTGCGGGATCGCCTTGCCGCTCTTGCCCTTGCCTCGCACCTGCAACCGGATGTCGCGCTGATCCACGGGCTTGCCCCGCCCCGCCCGATACCCCAGCACATCGCCCCACGTGAGATTGTACATCTCCGTGGGCCGGAGACCGGAGAACGCGCCGATCATCACGTAGGCGTGCAGCAGGGTGCGATCCCGCCGGGTGTGGTCGTCCAGCCGCTTGATGCGCCAGCGCCGCTTGTCGCTGGCTTCCACCACAACTCCGCTGCCGTCCATGATGGGGTCCACCAGCCGGCCGAGGCTGATCTTCTGTAAGTGGGCGAACTCATGGGGCTCGAAGCTGGGTCGCCGGTTGTCCGGCGTGCGCCGGGCCTTGATGGTGACCTCGGGCGGCGTCTTCAGGTAGCCCTGCCGCGAGGCCCAGCGTAGCAGCTGCCTCAGCACCACCAACTCGCCCCTCTGACGGCTCAGAGAGGGCGCTGAGCGGCGTACGGGCCGACGCAGCCGGTGGCCTCCCCTCTCGTACTCGATGTGCGTGACAAGCTTGCCAGGGCCCTCGGTCCAGTAGGTGCGCCGCCACTCCGCATAGCGCTCCAGATCGGCCTCACTGACGGCATCCACGGGCTTCTGACCGAAGTACCCCACGAAATACCGGCGGATCACCGCGGGTTCGCTCTTGCCCTGGTCGGCCCGCCGTTCGCCGCGCTCCACCTCACGCAGGATCTGCGCGATGTACTCCTCAGCCACGCTCTCGAACGTATGGGCGCGGGCGGTGAGCCCTTGCTGCGCGCGGTAGGTGGCCTCGTACCAGATTGCTTCCGCCCGGCGCTGTGCCTCCCGCAGATCGTCGGTGTCGAGGGAGCGCTTAAGCTGCCCCTGCCCGCGGATGCTGAAGCGCATCTGCCACTTGGCGCTGCCCTTGCGCTGGAACAGCTGGAAGCGCTCGTCGGGGACGTTGCCAGGGGGTCTCAAGGGGCGGCCCTGTCTGGTTACTGCGGTGCAGA
>NZ_JBEXZS010000040.1:0-17619 GCF_040593685.1 Methylobacterium sp. EM32
CAGGCATACGAACACCTTGCCCTGAGAGCGCTGTCGTCGGGGGCGTACGAACGGGACGGAAAACCGGAGCCGTCCACAGGGGCCAGGGTCTCGGTAACCACACCAGCACGAGGAGGCTGGACATCGATTCCGGGATCCCGATCTCCTGGGCGTGCCCGAGCGACAGGAGGATGCCCCGATGACGTACCACACCTCAGCCAGAGACGTCGCCGAGAGCTTCGACACCGCCCTGACCGGCGGCGCCATGGCGCTCGGGTCGGTCCTCATCTCGCAGAAGATGGACCGGGACGCTGCCTACGCCGAGGCCGCGGTCATTAGGCAGGCGACGGCCCGCATGGCGTACAACCGGGTCATGGCCGAGTACCGTGCCGAGCAGGAGGCCAAGGCCGTCGTCGCCGCCCGCGCCGACCGCTACGCCCGGCAGCGTCAGATGGCCATCATCGCTGCGCGGAAGGCAGCCCTGGCGGGCTGATGCCACCGCGTTCCTGGCGCATGCTATCTCGGGCGCACGAGATGCTTTTTTGTGCGCACGCAGCAAGTATCAAGCTATTTAAGCAAAAAAGACGCGGTTCTCGCAGATTTATTTCGGGCATAAAAACGCCCGCCCGGGTCGCCCTGGGCGGGCTTCGTGCTGTCTGGAATGGCGCGGTCAGGCGGCGCGGGGGAGCTGCTCGTCCAGGATGTCGTCGAAGACGAGGTTGATCAACGCGATCTGGGCCTCGTCCACCTCCATCTCGGCGCGGGTCGCCGCGGCGGAGGCGGCCGCCGCCTGGCCCTCGATGGCGGCGAACTCGGCCGGCTTCGGGGGCTTCGGAAGGCCCTTGAGGGCGCGTTCGCCGAGGAGGTGCTCGCCGACGTCGCGGGGCTCATACGACAGGAGCGTCGCGCGCTCCTGCGGCGTCAAGCCGTCGAGATACGCGAGGGCGGCGCGGTCGAGCGTACCGGGCGGGATCTCGCTATCGCCGGACGGCTGAAGATGCTCCGCCGCGGCAAGCCCCCACTGCTTTGCCGGCTCCAGCATGTCGAACGTCACCGGCGCCGGCGCCTCGACGACGCGCTGGGCCTCCGCCTCGAAGGCCGCCTTGGCCTCGCCGACGGGATCGGGCGGCACTAGCGCCGAGCGGACGGTACGCCAGACGAGCTTCCCGCCTTCGATGATGGGCACGAGCGTGACGCGCCCGGCGGCGGCGAGCGCCCTGGCGACGATGGCGGCGAGAGCCTTGAGCATGTGAAATCCCCTCCGTGGACTGACGCTCTCGAAGGTGCCGCCGGGCCAAGAAAGGGACCAGCGCCCTCGGTACGTCACGCCACACCGAGGCTGACGGCCTCCTCGTACGTCACGGCCCTCATCCAAATGCATCTGGCGGTCGCCCGCACGCAGGCCGCGACGTACTCCTCGCCGGCCCAGTCGTAGACCGTGTCCGCGTCGTAGCCGTGGCCGAGGGCGGCATCGAACCGGAAGGGGCGCTCGCCAAGCCCGACGCGGGAGCAGCGCCTCCGCCACGCCCGCCGGTCCGCGCCCGCGGGGTCGATTCGGTCCTCGGCCGCCGCGGTGCTGATCTCTTCGACGGTGCCGTCCTCGCCGACGGCGTAGGCCCGCTGGGGGCTGCTGGACCGCGCCGAAGCGACGGCGACGACGGTTCCGGGGGCGAGCTCGTAGCGGACCCGGCCTTCCTCCCCGGCCTTCTCCACAGGACAAAAGCGCGCACCCAGCGCGAGGCAATCCTTGGCGAGGACGGCCTCGTAGGCCTGCTCCCAGGCCGGGAGGGCAAGGACTGCGGCTCCTATCCTTGAAGGACTGGCCATTCCGTCCTTCGATCGCCAACAAGCATTCATCGTGTAATCCTTCGAAAGTCTCAGCATCTGTCTCGGGAACGATTTGCACACAGAAGGGCCTCGTGCGTGCAAATCGTTCCCGACGCCGAATTGGCCTTGACGAATCAAATAGAAGATGGAACGCTATAAAGCGTCAATAGCCAACGGAGGCACCGGTGACGGCCGAGGACGTGCGTGCGCTGCTACGGCAGCGCGTAGATACAGAGGGGAGCGCCCTGGCGTGGTCGCGCCGCCATGGCGTCAGCACGGCGTATGTCCTCGATGCCCTGGCGGGGCGCCGCGGGCCCGGCCCGGCGATCCTGGAGGCGCTCGGCGTCGAGAAGGCGGACGCCGTCTACCGGTTCAAGGAGGCGGCCCATGGATAAGTGGACGCACGGCCTGGCGCGGCTCGATCCCGTGCAGACGCGCAAGCGCCTCGCGGACCTGATTTTCGAGTGCCACTACGTCGCGGACGGCTTGGAAATCCCGCAGGGCGAGGGCCTCCGGGACCATGTGACCATCACGAAGCTCCGCCTGGAGCGCGTGGCGAAGGAGGAGATCACCCGGCTTTCGGGCATGTTGGCCGAGTACCGCTCCGGTCCCCCGGTCGCGGAGCCGCCCAAAGCCGCCGATCCCGCCCCGGCGCCCCCGCCGCGGGTCACGCCGTCCTACGACGCCTTCGCCGCCGCCCGCGCACGGGTCGATGCCAAGGCGGCCGCCGAAGCTGCCCCCGCACCGGTGCCGGAACCCGCTCCGGTGGCGCCGCCCCGGCCGGTCCTGCCGCCGCGGCCCGGCATGCCGCTTGCCCCCATGACGCCCGGGAGGTCGGCATGACGCTGACGGAACGCCAAGCCCGGCTGAGGCTCGCCAAGGCCGTCGAGGCGGCCGGGAGCCAGCAGGCCATCGCCCGGCAGCTCCCCCTTACGCCGAGGGCGGCTCAGACGGTCGTCAGCCGGGCACTCTGCGGAAAGCGGGCGATCCACCCCGTGGTGCTGGCCCATCTCGGCCTGCGCCCCGATCCCAAGACGGGCGTCATCCGCGACGACGCCCCGCCGGCCTCATCCTTCCCCTTCCTCGCCGTCCAGGCCTCCGGCGAGGCCGGCGTGGCCGCGGCGGTCGCCCTCGTCGCCGCCACCCTCGGGAGAAACCAATGACCGGCAACATCACGACCGTCGCCGACTTGCACGTCCGCCTCGCCGCGGCGCGTACAGCCGGGGACCGCGACATGGAACGCAGCCTCGTCGATCTCGGTGCCCTGTGGGCGATGGAGGCCGACCTCGACATCGAGTTCTCGCACGACGGCATCCACTGGGACGCCCCGGACGAAGACGAGGTCTCCCGGGCCGACGCGCTCGTGGAGAAGGTGATGGTCGACCGCGCCGTGCTTCTCCTCGACCCGGCAATCGAGGCCGAGTACCGCCGCGAGCTCCAGGGCCAGCACTACCAGGCTCTGCGCGCCGAACGCCGTCGCCAGCCCTCGCTGGCCGAAGACTGATCCACCCCTTCCCGCTACCCCGGTTTCATGGAGCGCCCCATGCGGCGCGAGATCACCACCACCCCCTACCAGCCCCATCGCTGGGTCGACGAGCTACCCGACACCGCCTGGGCCAACTTCGGCGTCTGGCGCGACCAGGCCTTCCGTTGCGAGGGCAACGGTCAGCGGCTGGCCTACCGGCTCGATGCGCATGTCTTCGACTGCGATAACCGGGGCGCTCGCATCGCCCAGCTCCGGCCCGCCGACCGCATGTTCGAGGACCTCGCCGCCGGCATCTACCGGCTCGCGACGGAGGACTGCGGCGCCCGCATGGAGGCCATCGTCGAGATCTTCGGTTCCGAGGCCAAGTGGGACGTCTGGGAGATCATCGTCGCCTACATGGAGGAGCCGGAGATGCCCGAGCACTTCCGCAACCTGCAGGGCCGCATCATCGACCGCATCGAGAGCGGGCGCTGGAACGACGCCGATCTCGCGTGGGTCCAGCGTCGCGCCGCCGAGCAGGTCACCGACGAGGACCTGCTGAGCCTGTCGCCCTTCGACGGCGGCAAGGAAGGCGACGTGCGGGAGCTCGCGCGGAAGGTCGTCCGTGGCCGCCGGGACCATCGGTGCCACGGGACCGGTCTCGTCATCCCGGCCGGCGAGCCGCACCTGTTCCTGCGCGAGCTGATCGACGGCGAGTTCTACGCCACCCGGCACGGGCGCGTGGCGGCCTGGTTCTCGGCCCATGCCGACGCCCCCGACCTCGCCGAGATGCTGAAGCGCGACGAGGCGCCTCTCGCGACCGCGGCCTGACGGCTTCGTCGCGCGCCAGGCGACGGTGGCGCACCCGCGATCTTCCCGGCCCGCCCCGCCAAAGGGGGTAATCCCGCCACCCGACATCAACGCCCAGGAGGGCACATGCTCGACTTCCTCGCCCGCGCCGCCATGGCTGGCGCCCTCTCGTCCGAAGACCGCAAGGCTCCCAAGGCCAAGCTCGACGCGGACGCCATCCTCGCCCGCCTCTCGCTGACCTCGCGGCTCTACGCGGAGCCGTGCCCCTTCCGCATCGGCGACCTCGTCACGCCCCGTGCCGATTCGAAGGCGAAGGGAGCCGGCGAGCCCCACGTCGTGATCGAGGTCCTCTCCGGCGAGATGTTCCCGACCGGAGGGCAATGGTGGAGCCCGCCCATCGTCCTGCGGGAGCCCACCGCGGACGTCAGCGCGACAAGCTCCAGCCAGTACGGCCAGGTCCTCGACATACGCGTCGCCCGCATGAGCGAGGGAGCCGCGTTGGCCTATGTCGTCGAGAGCCAGGACTTCGAGGCCTGGACGCCCGGCCACGAGGAGGCATGGCGCGCCAAGCTCGCCACCGCGGCGGCCGGGCCCCAGCCGCTCACTCTCGCCGAAGCCGTGTCCTCCCTGCGCGACCGCGCCGCCGGCAAGGAGGTCAAGGCGGACTGGAAGGAGGGCGACACCGTCGAGATCGTCCCCGAGCCCCACGGGGCTAAGCCGCCCATGAGCGTCGAGGGTGTCCACGTCGGCATCGTCCAGCGCGTCGACAAGTCCGACGGTACGACGCACGTCCTCTATCACGCCGCTTCGACGGGGAAGATCGGCACCGGGTGGATGCGCAACGCCGACCTGAAGAAGTGGGGTCCGAAGGCCGCCCCGGAAGCTATCTCGGCCTGAGCCTCGCTCCGTCGCGCGCCAGGCGACGGCGGCGCCCACCATCCTCCCAGCAACCCCGGTTTCAGGAGCGCCACCGTGCGCCAGCTCAACCTCAACGCCATCGGCGCCTCGGCCATCTACAAGGCCGTGTCCGAGTTCACCCTTTTCGAAACCGCCCCGGAGCGCACCGACCGCATCCTCGCCGCCCTGGCGAAGGCCGACCTGATCATCGTGCCGAAGCCCGTCGGCAACGCCGAGGCCGTCCGCGAGGCGGTCCTGACGGGCAACTGGAGCGCGGTTTCGGAGCGCGATCTCCTGGCTTGGCGTGACGCGCCCCTTCCGGGCGAGGCCGTTCCGACCGGTCGCGTCGTCGACGTCACGCACGTCAAGGAGGACGGAACCGACGAGACCGTTCGGCACACTGAGTACACCCAGCGCCCGAAGGAGACCGTCACGCTGGAGATCGGCAACGTCGTGACCCTCCCGCCCGGCACGGAGATCCGGACCACGGCGCCGGAGCCCGATCAGGGCAACTTGGGCTACTGTCTGCGTAGCGCCGACGACCTTGCATCCCGCTACGACTGCCGCGTCCAGCTCGTGGGCATGGACGACGCGCGCTTCCCCCTGTCCGTCGAGGACGACGAAGGCGGCTACGTCGTCGTCACCGACCGCTTCAGCGGCCGCGTCGTCGGTCTCGTAGAGGCATGGCACAGCGACGACGGCGACCTCCTCGTGCCGAAGGCGTGGCTCGAAATCGTCCTCTCCGCCTGGGACGCGGCGAAGGAGCCGCAGTGGGCTGCCTGACCCCCCAACGGGCCTCTGATAATCCGTTACATAGTATTGATCTCGCGTTACACCCGGAAAATGTGAGATTTTTACTAACGAATGCTTGACGACAACCATGACCGCACGTATATGTCGGTCATGGGCAGGCACATCCTCCCATGAGCAGCAGGAGCATCCTAATGACCGCGACCTCCACCGATACCGCCGTCCGCTACTTCATCGCCGTCATCGGTGACGAGGATGCCGTCTACGGCATCGGCCACAGCGCCGATCAGGCCGTCGAGGACGCCCGCAGCAACGGCGACCCGGCGCAGCCCCTCGACTTCATCGCACAGGAGTGCACGCAGCGCCTCTACGATGAGGTCAAGGCAAACGGCACGCCCCGCGGCTGGACCACAAACGTCGACGGCCTGAAGGACCTGGAGCCCGAGGACGGCCTCTACGACGACGCCGCCTGCACGCAGCCCCTCGATAACGACGATACCCTGCCGCACACGTTCTTCCACGCCTGCGACGGTGACGTGGTCCGCTACTGGTACCTCGGCCAGCAGCAGTACGAGCGCCACGAGCGTCGCACCGAGGACGGCCAGACATTCTGGTACGGCATCGGCTCCGTAGTCATCGAGGACGATGTGACCGCCGAGGACTACCAAGAGTACCTCGCCGCCTAACCCACCACCGCCGGGGCAATCGCCCCGGCCTCTCGCGGGTCGCCTCGCTGGGGCGCCCCGCCGGGGGCCGGACAGTCCACCCCCAGGGCCGGCAGAGCCGCCCGACAGCCGCAGGAGCATCCTCGATGAACGCCATCGTCACCACCACCGTCGCCGCCCCCGTCGCCGCCCCGGTCGACACGTCCAAGGCGCTGACGATTGCATACGACGCCCGCGACGCCGCCATCGTGCGCGCCCAGGACCTCGCCGCGCAGGTCAAGGCGCGCCGCGCCGAGCTCGACGCCCTGGTGGCCGAGGCGCACGCCGCCGTCGTCGCCGTCCACGTCACGACCGGCGTTTGGGCCGAGGCGATGCGCGATCACGCGGCCGCTGTCGATGGCGCCGCCACGGACATGTGGCGGATGCTCGACGCCGGGCTGGGCGACACGTCCTGCGACGCGGTCCTCGCCTTCGACCCGAACGCCCTCTGAACCGTCGACCCAGGAGCACCGCCATGATCATCGACAAGCCCGCCAGCCTCCACGGCGTCTCCATCGCCGCCATCACGACCGCCATGGCCGAGCTCGGCATGGCTTCCGCCGTCGCGGCGCAGTGGGGCCAGGCCTCCGATGCCGTCCGCATCGTCTGGGCGAGCGGCGACGTGCAGGGCACCGGCCGCCAGATCGCCAACTACTGCCACCGGTCCTGGGACGCGGCCAACGAGCACGAGGCCGACGGCGTCGTCGACGTCTAATGGGACGACGAGGCGGGTGCCTGGCACGCCGAGATCGAGGACCGGGACGACGCGAGCCGCACCGTCACCGCCGACTGACCGCCAACCGCCGGGGCACGCGCCCCGGCCTCTCGCGGGCCGCCTCATGGGGGCGTCCCGCCAGGGGCCGGATTCCTTCCCCCCCTCGGGCCGGCCGAGCCGCCCGCCACACCGCCACCGCAGGAGTATCCTCGATGACCCCCAAGACCCACGTCCTCAAACGCGCCCTGCAGCGCCGCGAGCGCGACGAGCTCCTCGCCGCCTTCGCCCTCGGCGTCGCCAACGGCGCGACGAACCTCTTCCACGTCACGACCGTCGACGCGTGGTACCGCCCGATCCCCGACACCGGCCTCGACCTGGTGGTCCGCGCCGCCACGTCCGACTGCGCCCTCGCGGCCTAGCAGCGCCACGCCGAGGATGTCGGCGCCGAGGGCCGGCACCGCGTCGAGATCACGTTCACGCCCCTGGCCATCAAGGGCGAGCCCCAGCCGGAGAAGTCGCTCGTCCACTGCATCGACCTCGACATGCAGTGCATCATGGACGAGCTCGGCGACCTCTACGACGAGGACCTCGCCCTCGGTCTCGCCATCCCCGACGCCTTCTGAGGAGCCACAGTCATGGCCGTCGCATCCATCCCCGCCCGCTACGTCAACCCGGTCACGGAGGCCGTCCTCAACGCCCTCTCCGACGTCACCGACGTCGAGGAGGCCCGCCGCCGCATCGCGAGCGTCCAGGCCTCGACGGGCAAGCGCCGCCCGGCCTGGTACCGCGAGGAGCGCATCGCCGACGAGTTCGCCGCCACGCTCGTGAACGGCGCGGTCCTGGCCTGGGGGCAGATCTTCGCCAACGAGCCCTGGGAGCTGTTTTACTGGGCCGACGCCGACCGCGGCACGGTCCTCTGGAGGGAGAAGCTTTGATGACGCCGCGCGACATGGTGGTCCTCGCGGGCCGGGCCCTGACGGGCGGGGAGGACTGGGCCAAGCCCCTAGCCCGGGCCCTCGGGGCCCATCACCCAGACGGGCCCCGGGAGACGATTGACCCCCGTTCGGTCAGCCGGTGGCGGACCGGGGCAATGGAGGTCCTGCCGTGGGCCGCGGCTGCCCTGCCGCAGATCTTGCGGGAGCATGCGGAGCGCCTCGACGAGGCGATAGCCCGCCTGGAGGAACGCGCCGGCGTAATGACGGAGGCGGCGTTAGAGATCGAGCGCGAGCTCGGTGAACTGCTGGAACCGCCCGGGCTGCGGCCATAGCCAGATAGCAGAAGGGCCCCCGGCGGCGAACCGGGGGCCCTTCTCGTTTCAGGCCTGCTTGGCCTTCCGCTGGCTGTCCTGGGCCTGCCCGAGGGCGACTTCCTCAGGCAGCGCCTCCGTCGCCTCCAGCCTCGCCAGGATCTCGGCGAACAGTGCCGGCCGGTACTGCCACCGGTCCACGCCGACGTCGCAGGACTGCCGGGTGTCCGGCAGGAGGCCGTGCGTGTGGCCGTAGAAGTGGAGCGTGCCGCGGAAGGCGCCCGGCCAGGCCCGGAACGCGTAGTGGCACAGGAACACGCGATGGTCGCCGATCTTCGTGTCGACGAAGCCCTCGTGCTGGCTGTCCCAGGGCAGCGCCCGGCCGCGATCCTCGTGGTTGCCGTGCACGAGCCGCTTGACGCCGTTGAGGCGGGAGAACACCCGGGCGGCGTGCTCGGCGGTGCACTTGTAGGCGAAGTCGCCGAGGTGCCAGACCTCGTCCTGCGGGCCGACGGAGGCGTTCCACGCCTCGATCAGGTACTCGTCATGCTCGGCGACGGAGGCGAACGGACGACCGCTCATCCCCAGCACCTTCTGGTGCCCGAAGTGGTGGTCCGCGGTCAGGAACACGCGGGCGGGGGAGTTCGAAAGCTTGGTCTTGGTCATGAAGGCAGCCTCCTCGAAGGGGGGGCTGCGCGCGCGGCGTCACGCCCCCGGGGGTGTCTCGGTCTGGTGGTGGGGGGCTATTCGGCGTTTCACGGCGGACCTCGTCGCGGTTCGTGGGACCAGGGATCGCAGCTCCCAATTCCTCCGGTCAAGCGGGGTCGTGGGTCGTGGTTAACGGAAAGCCTGGGCGGGGGAGGTTGTCCGAAACCTCTCCGCCAGGCCATCCGGAGAGGTTTCGGACAATTCAGGCCCCCGGCACGTCGCGGTCCGGAGGCCGGCGCCCGCCGAGGTCGGCGAACCTGGCGCGGCACCAGGGCACGTACTGCGACGGCCCCCGCTTGCCCCAGGCCTTGGGCCACCGGCACGCCACCAACGCCAGCAGGACGTCCTCCAGGCTCGCCCGGGGCCCGAGGCGCTCGATCAGGCGCTCGGTGTCGTAGGAGCCCCGGCGCCGGGGGCACCAGGGGCAGACGATGACGACCCGCCGGTACGGGAACGCCCCCAAGGACCTCGGCACCTCCATCCCGTCCCTCCCCTTCCGCGCCGCCGACCCCGTCCGTTGAACGGCGCGGCCCGTTCCCCATCTGTTCTCAAGAGGGAGAGGGTCAATGCTCGGGTACGACGACATCGCGGCCGCGGCCGCCGGCGAGGAGCGGGACGCCCTGTGGCGGTCCCTGGCGGAGGAGATGGAGGCGGCCGCCGCGGCGCGCCGGGACGGGCCCGGGTTCGTCAGGGCCTCGACGCCGGCCGACCTGGCGCGGGCGTTGGGTCGGGACCGGCGGGCGCGGTTGTCCACAGGATCGTGCCGGGGCGGGGTCCGGGGCGGCGGCCAGGGATAGAGGAGGCGACCTCCCGCCCCAGTTCCGCCCCAGTGGGCTCGCCCCAAACGAAAGAGCCCCAGCGTCCTTTTCCGAGGCTCTCAGCTAAGTCGTTGATTGTATTCGATGCAGTCCCCGTCTAATCCGGGGAAGAATGGTAGCGGAGGAGGGATTTGAACCCCCGACACAAGGATTATGATTCCGAGTGTCTGGTCTGCCGACCCAGTTCCGAGGCCTTCCCGGACCCCGTTTCCCCTCTGCGGACGTTAATCATGGACGCCTTTCGTTCTTGCCCCCTCTAGGGCCGCCGACCCAGGGTGCCGACCCAGAACCGACCCAGTTCACGGAACGTGCCCTCGTGCCCTCCCTCCTCCTTACCCCGGAACTCGTCACCAAGCTCGTCGGCGAATGCTTGCCCGGCATGAAGAAGCCGAGGGACGTCATCGACCGCGGCTGCGTCGGCCTGGCCCTGCGCCTGCGCCCCCGCGGGGCGACGTGGAGCTTCAAGATGGTCCGCGGCGGCGAGGAGCGTCGCATCAAGATCGGCACCCCGGCCGCGATCACGCTCGACCAAGCCCGCGCCATCGCGGCCGCGGCCCGGCGGGACGTCAACAACCGCATCGCGGTGTTCGACGGCGACGCGTGGCTTCACAAGGAATTCATCGCGCTCGGCCTGTCCGAGCCGACGCCCCCGCCGCCGGAGCGCGATCCACAGTCAGTCGCGACCTTCGAGGAGGCGCTGGAGGACATGAACTTCTGGACATGGGAGCAAGCGCGCGAGGCCTACCTCGCCGAGGTCAAGCGGACGCGCCGGCCGGACACCTGGAACGACTACAGGGCCATGCTGCACGTCGAGGAGCTCGCTCCCCTGGGCGGGCTGAAGGTCCGCCGCATCACCCGGTCGGAGCTCTCCGTCATCGTCGCCGAGATGCACGAGAGCGGCCGGGAGCGGCACGCCGAGCACCTGGCTTCGGTCCTGCGTCCGATGTGGACCTACCTCACCAAGGACCACATCCGGCCGAAGTCGGGCCTCGGCGAGACGCAGACGATGGCGGGCCTGCGGGCCCCGGAGCGCTCGGCCGGCGGGGCCAAGCCGCGGGCTAACGGCAAGGTCCCGGGGACATACGTGGCGACGCCGGCCGAGGTGGGCTTCCTCGTCGCCGCGTCGCGCGTCGGCGCCATCGAGGGCAGCCTGGCGGTCGCTATGGAGCTCCTCGTCATGACCGGACAGCGCCGGCGCCCGATCTCGTCGGCGCTCGTCGAGGACTTCGTGCCCTGGGTAGAGAACCCCGGCTGGGGCGTCTGGTCGATGGGGCCGGCGCACCGCAAGACCGCGGATAGGCGCGAGGACCGGCACCGGCACTGCATCCCGCTCCCGCCGGCCCTGTGGGATCGCATCCAGGTGCAGACGGAGCGCGCCCGGGCGGCGAAGTCCCCCTACCTGTTCCCCCAGATCAAGGCGGCCCGGAAGGGCGGCCGGGTCGACGGGCACATGAACGCGGCGAACATGAACCACCGTCTGCTGGACATGGACCTGAGGGCGTCGCCGCATGATATCCGCCGGTGTCTGACGAACACGTGCCAGAAGCGGTTCCGGATCGCACGCAGCGACGTGAAGCTCGTCGTCGACCACGCCGAGGGCATCAGCAGCACGGACGTCCTGGAGGGGCACTACACGGACGACGACCGGCTCGACCTCAAGGCGCCGCTGATGGAGCGCTACGTTGCCTGGGTCGACGAGCAGGCCGCGACGGCGACGCTCCCTCCCCTCGCGGAGCTTCGGAGGGAGATCGCGCGCCGGCGCCGGGAGCGCGAGGCCGAGGGCAAGCTCAAGACGGCTGCCCGGAAGGCCGCCAAGGAGGAGGCGGAGAAGGCAAAGGTTGCACCGGCCGAGGCGCAGGCGGCATAAAGGGAGCGCCCCTATCTGTGGGCTGGTGCCACACCGGGGCAGACGATGCGCTCGCTTCTCATTGTTATTGCGTTCGTAGCTGGAACAGGCACGGCGGAGGCGCAGTCGTTGGAGGAGGCTGTCCTCACGCTTCACCGGTCCGGAGCGCAGTCTAAGGTGCGCCAGGACGCGCCCGGCGTCGTCGTTGCCGACGACATAAACCTGGAGGTTCGTGTCGTGGACCCTGCCGCATGCACGGTCCGGGTTACGAACCGGAGCAGACCAACCATGAGGACAATTTCAGGCGAATGGGACGACAAACCTGCGGCGCCGTCCCCGAACCTGGATGCGCTCTATATGGAATACCACCTAGGCTGGGTCATTCCCGACGGCGTGAAGAAGGTGTCGGAAGTGCTCGGCACAAGGAACGGCGTCGTTGTCGATCAGATTCCCGACGCGCGATGGAGGTTGCCGGGAAGCCCGGGCGACGAGGTGAAGTGCCAGGTCTGGCCGGGTGGCCGCAGGACGTGCTCGGATAGCGTCGAGTTTTCGCGGATATCCATCGTCAGGGGGCTGCCCGATCAGGAAGAGCGCACGAACCGCGTCGACCGAGCCTTAGTCCGCATCTATGCCGACTTGTGCAAAGGCGCGGCGAGACGCGTACCGTTCTAGGGTCCATCCCATCAGGGCGGCGATCTTCGCGTGGTCCGCCGGGTCGCCCATGTCGAGGCCGTGCAGGCTCGCGACCCGGCAGGCGGCCCGGTGCCAGTCGGCGATCTGCGCGAGCGGCGCGGGCACCGGCGACAGGTCCGGCATGCGGACTGGAAGTCGGGTCATGCCCCGCCGCCGACGCAGACGCGCCCGGCGACACGGACCTCCTCGACTCCGAACCGTCGATGAAGACGGTCTCGCCCTTAGGGTGGAAGCGCATCCCGGCGGCGAAGGCATCCAGCGCCTCCTCGACCGGGACGCCCTCCGGGGGCGCCCAGACCCCAGCGGCAACGGCGGCCCGGGCCATCTGCAGCATAAACGCGTACGGGATGCCCACGCTAGCGCCCGGCTCGGAAGCCAGCGCCTGGCCCAGCATGTAGCCTCCGAAAACCGCGGTGACGCTCATGCCCGGGTCTCCGCGCCCTGAAGGAACTCGAGCCTCCGCGATGTCGTCGGCCGGCCCGGGGCAGGCCTGGTCGTTCCAGGCATCCTGCAGCCTCGCGACCACCGCCGCGGCGCGCCCGGCCGGGAGCACCCGCTCGATCAGGCGCACGTCGCGGTCGCGGAGGGGCTGCGTGTAGCCGCCGATCTCCTCGATGGTGGTGGGGGTGTCCCCCTCGAAGCCGATGCGCGCCGGCTCCGGGGGCATGCCCTCGCACCACTCGACCCACCAGTATTCCCTGCGCTCGGTCATTATGCCCTCACCTCGTCCCGCCAGCGCATGACGCTCCGCGGCGTGCAGCCAACCCTTCGCGCCGTCTCCCGGACCGACGTGCCGGCCGCCAGGTGGGCGAGGACCTCCGCGCGCCGTTGCGCCAGGTCGCCTCGGATCGCCCCGCCGTTCCAACGGTGGATTGTGTCGACGTGGACCCCGATGGCGGCGCTGACGGCCTCCGCGGTCGCCCCCTTCGCGCGCAAGGCGGCGGCCCGGACACGGACGGCTCTCGGGTAGGGCTTGCCGGGATGCCTTCCGGCGAGGAGCTCGTTGCGGAAGTGCTGCTCCCGGAAGCCGTCGAAGCTGTCGATCCCGCTCATGGCGTCCTCATTGCGGTGAGCGTCTCCCGCACCTTTTCGCCGAACCCCGGCCGCAGGTACTCCGGCGTCGGCGCGGCCGGCCGGGACGGGAAGTAGATGGGGGCCGTCTCCACCATGATGGTCGGCCCGGCGTCGCGGTGGGCCTGCATGGCGGCGATGGCGTGCTCGGTGGCGGCACAGATGCGGTCGACATCAGCCATGGAAGGTCCCCACCGCCGGCAGGTCCGCGTCGCGGGTTCGGCGCGCCTGGATGACGGCCCGGGCGGCCTCGCCCAGGGGCACCCACTCGAACTTGACCGGCCCCTTCGGTTGGGTCGGGTCGTCGCTGCCTTGGGCGCAGTCGATGCCGATGACGATGACGGGCTCGGCGACCGCATCCGTTCGGGCGGCCTCCACCATGACGAGTTCCCTGTCCGTCAGCATGGTCAGGCTCCCCTCGCCGCATCGAGGCAGAGCTCGGCGAGCCGGCGCCCGCGGGGGCAACCGGTGAACGTCGCGAGGCGGTAGAAGCCCTCGGCTTCCCCCGGCTCGTCCTTGGAATACTCGACCTCGACCAGCACCAGGGCGTCCGGGTCGATCCCGTCCTCGCCGCACTCGTCGTACTCGGCGCCGGTCTGGAGCACGATGGCGGTCCCGGCCGCCGCCGCGGGCGGCAGGGCTTCGACCGGCTCGCCGTCGGCGTCGAGCAGGCGCCAGCCGTTCCGCTTCGCGGTCGCCAGGGCCGCGCGGATGCCGAAGGCACGATCCTCGCGCAGGAGGGCGGCCCGGACCTTGGGCAGGAGGTACGCCTCGCCCGGGCTCCCGGCGGGCAACAGGGTCGCGTCCTCCGGGTCGATCTCGGGATAGGTCGCGGTGAGCCGGCGGAACGCGTGCACGTCGAGCCCGGTCTCCGCCGCGGCCGCCTGCAGCGCCTCCAGCGTGAGCGAGACCTTCGCGGTCACGATCCCGAGGCGGCGGCCGATGACCTCGAACCTGATGTCCGGGGCCGAACCCGCGACAGCGCCGCCGTCGACCCGTCGGCTGGTACGACGGACATAGCCGGCGTGGGCGAGGTCCCCGAGGAACTCCCCGGGCTCCATGCCCTCGCGAGCGAGGTGCTCGGACACTTGCTCGTCGGACATGGCGCGCAGCCGGGCCCGGCGGGCCATCTCCATCTCGGCCGCGCGGTCGGCCGCTTCGGCCTTCTCGGCCTTGTACCGCCGGACCCAATCCTCGTGGGCCGCGATCTGCTGGGGCGTCATGCCGACGTAGAGGCGCGCGAGCTCGGCGACCTTCGCGTCGGACGCGTCGCAGGGCTTGGCTTCGCTGAACTCGGCCGAGATGTCGAAGCCGCCGTAGTACCCGTTGTGCTCGTTGTGGCTCGCGACGGTGAAGGTCCCGAGCGACGTGGACACGACGAAGAACTGGACCTCGTGGCACCCGTCGTCGCTGTCGCCGGTCTCGACGTCGCGAACCTCCAGACCCCTGAACGAGGCGCCGCTGAAGTGCTGCAGGGCGTCGTCGCAGGACAGGTAGCGCCGCTCGCAGCACCTCTGGCCGTCATCCCAGACCTTGAGGCTGGAGCCGTCGGTGAACTCGAACCGCAGGACGTCGTCCACTACGGACGAGATGACCCTGCCGGATGCCCGGTGGACGTCGTCGCTCATGTTGATCCCCTCTCCATCAGGGAGGGTACGGGGATCCGTCGATTCGAATAGGGGACGCGCCCGAGCCGCTGGCGCGCCGCCGGGGCCGTGCTATCCCGGGCCCATGGAGATCGTGCTCGAACCCGTGGACCCCGAGGAGTTCCCGTGCCCCGCCGGCTGGACGGTCGTGGGGCGCGTCGTGAGCCATGCGCTTGCCTACGACCCGGAGCGGCGGCCGCATCTTATCGGCGAAGACCCGATGGTGCTGAACCCGGAGGACATCAGCCACTACCTCTACCGTGCGGTCGACGCGGCCGCTGACCGCCTCTGGCCGGGCGGGTGGACGCATTCAATGGCCGAGGCGTTCCTCCTCGACCGGCGCAGCCTGTCCCCGGCCCGCTTCGCCCGCCAGGCCCCCTCGCCGGCCGTGCTCCTGGCTCTCGCCCAGGCCGCCGATAGCCCTGATCCGGTGGCGTTCGGCGCCCTCCTTCTCGCGATGTCGCGATACTCGAAGGCCGTCGAAGGGGCCGGTCCCATCGAGCGATTGGACAGGACGCTGGAGGCGGCCAGGAGAGCGGGCGAAATCCTTCGCGTGACCCGGCTGGGGAAAACCATCTGGCAGGATCGCCAACAAGGATCTGGGGGGATCTTCATCGATAGCTCGTTAAGGAATAGGGGCTAAAACCTTTGATGTTCCGCGGGTGGATTTGCCCCCGCGTGAAAGGTGAGGTTTTCCCCTGATGAACGCCAACGCCCTTGACCGGGCGGAGGCCTTGAGCGCGCTCGCGACCATTCGCGGCACATGCTCGGCCCCGTCCCGCTCCGACCCCCATGCCTACATCGCGGTTATCCGCTACGTCACGAAGCGCTGGGAAAGCCCCCCGGCGCTCGGCGACCTCACGGCGGAAACGCACTACACCGCTGTCCGCGCCGAGATCGTCGCCGAGGCCTGGGCGCTGTGCCAGGCGCTGGAGGCGGCCGCCCGCCGCCATGACGCCGCCGCGTTCAAGGACCTCCACGGCAAGCTCGACGCGCTGCGCGCTCGCTGCGTCAGGACCGTCGAGGAGATCGACGCCGAGCCTTTCATGGCGGACCTGGAGGAAGGCGACACCGGCGGCGTTCGGGAAGAGATCGTCCTTGACCTCACCCGGCTCGCGCAGGTCATCGACGTGTGCCTCGCCGAGGCCGGCGACCGCCACGCCATGGGGCGGCTGGCGGAGGCCGCCGAGACGTGCGGCGCGCTGCGGGCCGTGGGATTCCTCCGGTTCTCCGTCGGCGCCCGGTCGCTGCTGGCGCGCTGGGGCGAGATCGGGACCTGCCTGCCGGGTTCGCCCCCGCTGTGCGTCGTCCAGCGGGCGCTGGACCTCGGCGCCGAGATCCTCGGCACGCGTCAGGGGGCGGCGGTCCGGCCTCGCCCGACGCACGCCGAGATGATCGAGGACGACCGCGCGGGCCTCGTCCTCGGTGAGGAACCCGATCCCGAGCCGGAGCCCGAGCCGGAGCCGCAGGCCCCCGGCGTCGTCCTGATCCACCGCCTCGGCGGCGGTGCGAGGGGCACGTCGAACAGGGAGGTCCAGGCCGAGTACAAGGACGTCGTCGGCCGGGCCTTTCCGCTCTACGCCTTCCCGCAGGACCGGCGCGCCCTCGTCGAGGAGGCGGCCGCGGAGGCGCCGTACGCCCGGCGCTTCTTCGAGGAACTGGTCGCCCTGCAGGATGGCAGGGAGCATTGGGCGCTCCCGTCGTTCCTCGTCATCGGCGGCCCCGGCGGCGGCAAGACGACGGCCATCGACGGGATCTTCCGCCGGTGCGGGCTGCACGTCGAGCGGGTGGCCTGCGACACCAGTTCAGATGCGGCCGCCGCCGGTACCCCCCGGAGGTGGTCCTCGGGCGAGATCAACCTGCCGCTGCGCGCCAGCCTCCTCTCGGGCTACGCGAACCCCGTTGTCCTCTGGGACGAGATTTCCCGCGCCGGGGGGCACACCCGGGGCTCGGGGGGAACCCTTAGGGACGCATTAACTACCCTGCTGGAGCCGGCCAACAGCAGCAGGTACCGGGACCCCTACCTGGAGGCTGACGTGGACATCAGCCACGTCATCCACGCGGCGACGGCGAACTCGACGGACGGGATCGCACCCCAGGTTCTGGACCGGCTCCGCGTGCTGAGGTTCCCGCTCCCGGGACCCGAGCACATGCCGGTCCTGGCCCGGCGCATGGCGCTCGACATCGTGCGTCGCCAGGGCCTGCCGGACGACCACGGAGAGCTCGATAGGAGCGACCTGCGGTCCCTGGCCGAGCATTGGCAGGGGGGTAGCCTGCGCGCCTTGCGGCGCTTCGTCGAGGTCGCGGTCCGGTTTCGCCTGACCGGGCCGTACGAGAGCGCCACTAGCCTCCGGAGACCACCATGTCGACGACGACACCCGGCCTGGACCATGTCCAGGACCGCCTCCGCACGGCTGCGCGCGAGCGCCGCGCCTCCCTCCTCG
>NZ_JBEXZS010000041.1:0-75762 GCF_040593685.1 Methylobacterium sp. EM32
CGCCCCCCCCCGGGGCCGGGCCGGGGGGCGCGCGCGGGGGGGGCGGGGGGGGGGGGGGCGCGGGGGGGGGGGGGGGCGCCGGCCCCCCCGCCCCCCCCCCCCCCCCCGCCCCTCCCTCTCCGACCTTTCGCCACTGGATTTCCGCCCCCGTCCCGTGCGACGCCGGGGATCCTGGCCGGGATCGGCGGAGCCGCGAGCCGCCGGCCGTCCCTCGCGGCCGCGACACAAGAACGACCGGGAGCGACGCCGATGATGCCCGAACTGCGCGTGCTGTACTTCGAGGATTTGAGCGTCGGCCTGTCCGAGACGCTGTCCAAGACCATCGCGGCCTCCGACGTGGTGGGCTTCGCCGAGATCACCGGCGACCGCAACCCGATCCACCTCTCGGAGCACTTCGCCGCCCGCACGCCGTTCGGCACCCGCATCGCCCACGGCCTCTACACCGCAGGGCTGATCTCGGCGGTGCTCGGCACCCGCCTGCCCGGCCCGGGCGCGGTCTATATCAGCCAGAGCCTCAACTTCCGCGCGCCGGTGCGCATCGGCGACACCGTCGACGTCACCGTCGAGGTGGCTGAGCTGGTGCCGGAGCGCCGCCGCGCGCGGCTCACCTGCATCTGCGCCGTCAACGGCGAGACGGTGCTCGACGGCGAGGCCCTGGTAAAGGTGCCGACGAAGGCCGAGGCCGATCCGCTGGCCGCCCGCAAGGGGTGAGCCGAGGGATGAGCGAAGTCCGGGTTGATGGACGTCCGGGCTCAGGGTAGCCCGGGCGGACGATGACCCCGATCCCGATCGACGACCCCGCCGACCCGCGTCTCTCCGCCTACACGCACATGCGCGAGCGCGACCTCGTCGGCCGCGAGGGGCGCTTCATCGCCGAGGGCGAGGTGGTGCTGCGGGTGCTGCTCTCAGGAGGCGCCCGGTTCCGGATCGAGTCGGTCCTGCTCTCGCGCGAGCGCCTGCCCGGGCTGGCGCCGGCGCTCGACGGCCTCGACGCGCCGGTCTACCTCGCCGCCAAGGGCGTGATGGGGGCGGTGGCGGGCTTTCCGATCCATCGCGGCGTGCTGGCGGTGGGCCTGCGCGGGCCGGAGCCGTCGCCCGATTCCCTGGTGCCGGCGGGCCCGGCGCTGCTCGTCGGCCTCGTGGGGCTCGCCAACCACGACAATGTCGGCGGCATCTTCCGCAACGCCGCCGCCTTCGGGGCCGACGCATTGCTCCTCGATGCCGAGACCTGCGATCCGCTCTACCGCAAGGCGATCCGGGTTTCGGCCGGCACCAGCCTGACCGTGCCCTTCGCCCGGGTGCCGACCGGCGACGCGTTGCTGGCCCTGTGCGAGCGCCATGAACTCGTCCCGGTCGCCCTCTCGCCGCGCGGCGAGGACATCACGACCCTGCCGCCCCTGCCCCGCGCGCTGCTGCTGCTCGGCACGGAAGGCCCCGGCCTGCCCGAGGCGCTGATGGCCCATTCCCGCCGGGTGGCGATCCCGATGGCACCGGGGGTCGATTCGCTCAACGTCGCGGTGGCGGGGGCGGTGGCCCTGCACCGGCTCGGCGGGGGGCGGCTGGCAGGAGGCTAGTTCCGCCCGCGCTTGGGTCGAGAACAGGACCCGGCGCGCCATCAGATTTTGCCGGTTCCGGCCTTCCGTGCTTGGTAGCGGCGGGCCGCGCCACCCAGAACTTCATCGGCCGGCACCAAGGTTTCCGTCCTGGCGGCCACCCGATCGAAGACCGGGGCGACATCCTCGCGCAGCCAAAGCTCCACCGCTGCATCGCGGGCCTGAAGAGCCCGCAGACCGTCGCGGATGACCTCGCTCTCGGTGGCGTATTCTCCCGATGCAACCTTGTCCTTGATCATCTGCGCCATCTCATGGGGCAGGGTGATGCTGAGGGCTTGGGTGGTTCGCATGGCTCGTATCCTCTGAGGCAAGCGTTCTACGCAATACGACTCAATCCTACGACCATCCACGGGCGGCCTTAGCCGCGGCGCGTCGCCGGCGAACGGTCGGCCTCCGGGTCGTAGCGCTGTCGCTGCACTCGATCGACGAAGGCGGGTCCGGGGCACGACCGGACATCCTCCCGCCGCTCTTCTGCCCCGCCACACCGCAGGAAAATATCCACACCCGCCCCCACCGCGACAATGCGCAGCCATTGCCGGCTCAAGGCCGTGCACCACAACTAGGCCGTACGCACGGGTGACCCGTCGTCGGTCAGGCAGGAGGTGGAGCGTTGTTGCAGCCGCGGGATGGGTACCGCACCCTGTCGGGGCGGCGGGCGGTGGTGGTCGGGGCGGGGCCGGGCGGCCTCGCGGTGGCGCTGATGCTCGCCCGCGACGGCGTGCAGGTGACGGTGATCGAGAAGGAAGAGTGCGTCGGCGGGCGCACCCGCACGGTCACGGCGCCGGGCGGCTACAGGTTCGACATCGGGCCGACCTTCTTCCTCTATCCGCGCATCCTGGCCGACATCTTCGAATCCTGCGGCGAGCGGCTGGAGGACCACCTCACCCTCGAGCGGCTCGATCCGCAATACCACCTCGTCTTCGAGGGCGGCGGCGAGATCCGGGCGACGCCGGACGTGGAACGCCTCGAGGCCGAGATCGCCCGCATCGCGCCGCTCGACGCGAGGAACGTGCGCCGCTTCCTCGACGACAACCGTCACAAGCTCGCGGCCTTCATCCCGGTGCTGCAGCAGGCCTGCGATTCGCTGCGCAGCTTCGTCTCCCCGGCGATGCTGGCGGCGCTGCCGCTGCTGCGCCCGCACGCCACCGTCGACCGCGACCTATCGCGCTACTTCAAGGACCCGCGGGTCCGCCTCGCCTTCTCGTTCCAGACCAAATACCTCGGGATGTCGCCGTTCCGGTGCCCGAGCCTGTTCACCATCCTGAGCTTCCTCGAATACGAGCACGGGGTCTACCACCCGGTGGGCGGCTGCGGCGCGGTCTCGGAGGCGATGGCCGGGCTCGCCCGCCGCATGGGCGTCGAGATCAAGCTGGGCACCGCCGTCGACCGGGTGCTGTTCGAGGGCAAGCGGGCCGTCGGGGTCGAGGTCGGGGCTGAGCGCATCGCCGCCGACGCGGTCGTCATCAACGGCGACTTCGCCAAGGTCGTGCCCGAGCTGGTGCCGGAAGCGCGCCGGCCCCGCTGGCGGAACGCCAAGGTGGAGAAGGCCCGCCTCTCCTGCTCGACCTACATGCTCTATCTCGGCATCGAGGGATCGATGCCCGAGAGCCTCGGCCATCACACCATCCTCCTGTCGGAGGATTACGCCCGCAACATCCGCGAGGTCTCCGACGGGGTGCTGCCGATGCAGCCCTCGATCTACGTCCAGCATGCCGGCTATACCGACGGCGGCATGGCGCCCCCGGGCCATACCAGCCTCTACGTGCTGGTGCCGGTGCCGAACCTGCGCGCCGGGATCGACTGGGCCACCGTCGGCCCGTCCTACCGCGCCCTGGTGCTCAAGCGGCTGGAGAAGCTCGGGCTCACCGACATCGAGTCGCGCATCCGCTACGAGCGGGTGGTCGACCCGACCCAGTGGCGCGACGAGTTCGCGGTCCACGAGGGCGCGACCTTCAACCTGTCGCACGATCTCGGCCAGATGCTCTACTTCCGGCCCCATAACCGCTTCGGCCCCGGGCTCTACCTCGTCGGCGGCGGCACCCATCCGGGCTCCGGCCTGCCGGTGATCTACGAAGGCGCCCGCATCACCGCGCGGCTGATGGCCGAGGACCTGGCGCTCCAGCCGGTGCCCTCCCGCGGCATGCCGCTCAGCCCCGCCGCGAGCCTCGGAGAGGCCTCGTGAGGGGCCTGGGCATCGCCGCCCTCCTCGCCGTGCTGGCCGCGCCGGCGGCGGCGGCGAGCCTCTCGGTCGAGGTCGACGGGGTCGAGCCGGGGGCCGGCCGGGTCTTCGTCGCGCTCTGCACCGGGTCGCTCGCCGAGGAATCCTGCCGCATCGGCCAGAGCGGCCCGGCCGTGGCCCAGAGCCTGCGCTTCGGCTTCTCCGACGTGCCGCCGGGCACCTACGCGGTGGCGGCGTTCCAGGATCTCGACGGCGACGGCCGCCTCGGCCGCACGGGCTTGGGCCTGCCGACCGAGCCCTACGGCTTCTCGAACGGCGCCGGCCGTCGCGGCCGCCCGGACTTCTCCGCCGCCGCCTTCCGCCTCGCGGAGCCCGGCACCGCCTTGCGGGTGCGGCTCACCCGCGCCCTGCCGGCGCGGTAGGCGCCGGGCTGAACATGCCCCGCCGATGGCACTCCCTCGGAATGCCGCAAAGCTCTGCTGATCTGACAGCATGATGCCCGATCCAGCGGCGCGCGTCCGCGACCTCACCTTCTCGTACCGCAACCGCCGGGTCCTCGATCGCGTCGACCTCGTCCTGGCGCGGGGCGAGACCGTGGCGTTGCTCGGCCCCAACGGCGCGGGCAAGACCTCGCTGATGCGGCTGCTGGCCGGCCGCCTCATCCCGGACGGCGGCAGCGTGCGGGTGTCGGGCGGCGATCCCGCGCGCGAGGCCGGGGTGCGGCGCGCCATCGCCTGGGTGCCGCAGGAGATCGCCCTCTATCCGCGCCTGACCGTGCGCGAGAACCTCGAAGTGTTCGCCCGCCTCGCCGGCCTGCCCCGGGCGACGCGGGAGCCGGCGGTGGTCCGGGCCCTGGCGCGGGCGGGGCTCGAGGCGGTGGCGGGCCGCCTCGTCGGAGTGCTCTCCGGCGGCTACCAGCGCCGGGCCAACATCGCGGTGGCTTTGCTCGCCGAGCCCGCCCTCGTCCTCCTCGACGAGCCGACGCAAGGGGTCGACCAGGCCGCCCGGGCGGCGATCCACGCCGTGCTCGAAGGCCTGCCCGCGACCGGGGCCGCCCTGCTGATCGCCACCCACGACTTCGCCGAGGCCGAGCGCCTGGCCGACCGGGTCCTGGTGCTCCAGGACGGCGCTCTCCGCCTCGACGGGCGCCTCGCCGACCTGCTCGCCGGCCTGCGGGACGGCCCCCCCGAGCACGAGGTGGCGCTCGCCGAGGCCGCCGGTCCGACCGCCGCCGCCGCTTTGCGCCAGGCGGGCTTCCATCCGGCCTCCCCTCTGACGTGGCGGGCGACCTGGCGCGCCGGCGACGCGGCGGCGGGCGGGCGCGACGGCGCGGCCCTGCTGGCGCATCTGCGTCGCCACGGAGTGCCGGTGCGGGAGATCCGGGTGCGCGAGCCGGGCCTCGATGGGCTCTACCGCGACGTGACGGCGGGGGAGACGCCCGGCGATCCCGTCCCCGCCCCCGCCGAGGTCCCCGCATGATCGTCGCCGCGTTCCGGGTGATGCTGCTCACCCTGTGGCGCGACCGCGCCGCCCTGGTGATGGCCTTCGTGCTGCCCACCGTGATCTTCTGCGTCTTCGCGGCGATCTTCTCCGGCGCCGTCGGCGAGCGGATCCGCATCCAGGTCGGGCTCCTCGACCAGGCCCGCACCGCCACGACCGGCCGCCTCGTGACCGCGCTCCAGGCCGATCCGGCCCTGCGCATCGCGCTCCTCGACGGCGATCCCGTGGCGGCTGTGCGCCGGGGCGAGGTCGACGTGGCCCTGGTCCTGCGCGGCGACCTCGCGGCGGGGAGCGGCACCAGCGACGCGCCGATCCTCGTCGTCGAGAGCCCGGCTCGGGCGCTGGCCACCCCGATCGCGCTCGGCCAGGTGCAACGGGTGCTCAACGAGGCGCTGCCCGACGTGGTCCTGTCGCGGGTCGTCGCGGACGTCGAGCGCACCGGCAAGATCGGCCCGGACGAGCGCGCCTTCCTCGACAAGGCCTTCGCCGAGAGCCGCGAGAAGCGCGAGGCCTTCTCCTTCGCCGCCCTGGTGGCGCGCGTCTCGACGGCGGAGGGGCACGGCGGAAACGCCCGGGTCGCCTACTATGCCGGGGCGATCGCGGCGGTGTTCCTGCTGTTCGCCGCCATGCAGGGCGCCCTGTCGCTCGTCGAGGAGCGCCAGTCCGGCATCGCCGACCGCCTCGCCGCCGCCCCCGGCGGCCTGCCGGTGGTGGTGCTCGGAAAATTCCTGTTCCTGGTGCTCCAGGGTGTCGTGCAGGGGGCGCTGATCTTCGGGGCGGCGGCGCTCCTCTACGGCGTCTCGGTCGGGCCGCACGCCGTCTCGTGGTTCGTCACCGGGGTGCTGGTCGCCGCCATGGCGGCGGGCCTGGGCCTCGCTGCCTGCGCGGCGGCGCGCACCCGCCAGCAGGCCCATCTCGTCTCGACCTTCGGGGTGCTGCTGCTCTCGGCGGTCGGCGGCAGCATGGTGCCGCGCTTCCTGATGCCGCCCTGGCTCCAGAGCCTCGGCTGGCTCACCCCCAATGCCTGGGCGATCGAGGCCTACCAGGCGGCGCTGGCCGAGGGCGCCGGCGCCGCCTGGCCGGCCTGGACGGTGCTGGCGGGGCTCGCCGTCGCGGGTCTGGGCACGGCGCTGGCGCTGACGGCGCGGCCGGCCCCCGGCCCGCCGCGGGCGTGAGGCGCGCGGGACCGTGGTGTGAGCAAGCCCGCAACCTCCCGCCTGAAACGCATCGCACTCGCCGTCCTGGTCACCGGCTACATCTTCATGGTGCTGCTTTTCGGCTCCCTGTCCTGGACGATGGCGGATGAGCGCCGGCGCGTCGAGGCGGGGCCGACGATCTCCGCCATCGTCGGACCGATCTATTTCATCAAGGGCAGAACGATGGGCGAGGTCTCATATGCCATCGCTGCGCCGTCGGGTCCGATCGAATGCCGGGACGAGATCGAACTCGGGCCGACGGACCTCAAGTTTCACCCGGGCCAAGCCATTGAGATCGTCGCCGGCGACCGGTGCGGGCGCGCGGTGTCGATCCACAAGCGGCTCTTTCCCTGGCTCTACTTTTTCATGGCCGTCGGTGCCGTGTTGGGTCCGATCGTCCGGCTTGCCTGGGAGAAGAGGAAACAGGGCAAAGCGAAGCCAATGCCGTCGGGTGCCCAGCCACAACCGTGAGGCTGAAGCCGTGCGCCCGACGGCACCTCGTCTCGGCATGGGAGCGGCCCACGATGGGACCGTTCCTTCGACGCTTATGTCCCGTGACGACGGCCGCCGCGGGCTGCGTCAGCCCTTCAGCCGCTTGTTGCACTCCGAGTAGTAGCCGCCGCCCTTCTCGATCCAGTTCAGGCCGCCGTTGCCGGCACCGCCGGCCGCCTTGTTGGCGTTGTACTGGTCGAGGCAGGTGTGCTGGCGGGCGCTGCCGGCCGGCTCCTTGGCGTATTTCGGCGAGACGGCAGTGGGGAAGACCGCACCGGCGGCCGGGGCGTGCTGGCCGGCCGGCGCCGCGGTCGCGGGAGCCTGAGCCGCAGGAGCCGCGGGAGCCGGGGCCGCGGGCTTGGCCGGGATGGCGGGCGGGTTCGGCGGCGCCTGGTTCGGCCGCGCCGCGCCGGGGCCGAACGGGTTCGGGGCCGGCGCCGTCGTCTGGGCGTGGGCCGGGGCGGCGAGCGCGCCGAGGAGGAGCAGGGAGGCGAGGCAGAGGCGCATCGTCGATCGATCGGGTGTCCGGATTCGGATGGCCTCAGCTTAGCAGCACCACGGCCCCGGGGCGACACCTGCCGCAGCGGGAACCCGCGACGCTTACGCCTTGCGGGGGAGGCCTCTCCCTTTTGCGGCGCTCCGCCCGAGCGCCGGGGCAGTTAAGCAGGGCGCCGGCCCCAATCCGGGAGTGGGACGACCGATGCTGATCGCCGCCAGCGCCCTCCTGATCCTGTTTGCTTGGTTCGCCGGGCCGCGGCGCTTCGTCGAGGCGGTGCTGCTGACGCGCTCGGCCCTCGATCCGATCTTCAACCTGACCAAGGTCGGCGGCCTCGAGGACATGGGTGTCGGCGCGGCGGTGAATCTCGCGGTGCTGGTGGTGGCCGTCGCCTGCGTGGCGACCCGGCCGCGGGTGAGACCGGGCCCCACCGCAATCCTGTGGCTGCCGCTGCTCCTGGTCTGCCTGGTCTCCTCGCGCTTCGCGCCGGATCCGGGCGCCGCGATCCGGCTCGTGATGCTGCTGGCGACCCACGCCGCCTTCTGCCTCCTGGCCTTCTATTTCGTGCGCGATCTCGCCGACCTGCGCCGCTTCCTGCTGATCATCGTCGCCGGCTCGATCGCCCCGACGCTCTATGCGGGGTTGCAGCTCGCCCTGGGCTGGGCGGAGTTCGGCGAGGACGGCACCCGGGTCTACAGCAGCTTCCCGCACCCCAACATCTACGCCTTCTACCTGATGACGATCCTGGCGGTCGTCCTGACGCTGCTGACGGGCAAAGGTTCGGCCAAGGCCTCGGGCAAGGGTTTCGTCCTGTCGCCGCGGCTGCGCCGGGCGCTGGTGCTCTACGTCCCGGTCCTGCTCGGGCTGATCCTGCTCACCAAGACCCGCAGCGCCTGGGCCGGCGCCGGCCTGATCCTCCTCACCCACGGGCTCCTCTTCGACCGGCGCACCCTGCTCTACTTCCTGAGCTTGCCGGTGGCGCTGCTGGCGGTGCCGGAACTCGCCGAGCGCCTCGCCGACCTGCAGCAGGGCAACACCATGGACGCCTACGAGAAGCTGAACTCGTACGCCTTCCGGATGCTGCTGTGGCAGGGCGCCATGACCTGGTTCTGGGAGCGGCCGCTCTTCGGCTGGGGCCTGTCGAGCTTCGGGCATTACGTCGCGCAGTTCTTCCCGCTGCCGCTCGAGAACGACACCATCGATTCCCACAGCGTCTACGTGCAGTTCCTGTTCGAGACCGGAGTGATCGGCTTCCTGGCCTATCTCTGGCTCTACGTCCGGGTGATCACGCTGACGGGCAAGCTGATCCTTCGCGGCGAGCGCTGGGCCTGGATGATCCTGGCGATGACGGTCGGCTACCTGTCGATGGCGTATTCGGACAACATGCTCTACTATCTGGTGCCGACCTGGTACATGTGGTTCGTCCTCGGCGGCGCCTGCGCGGTGCTGGGGCAGCGCCGGGCGGTGCACCGGCGGCGGCCGGTGGCGCTGCCGGCCTGAAACGCCAAGGGAGCCGGTCGGGCAGGCTCCGACACGCGTCCGCAGCCCATCCCGCCTCAGCGCAGGTGGAAGGCGATCCAGAGCACCGCGAAGGCGACGAATCCGGCGGCGAGCCAGCGCACCAGGCGCGCGGCGAGGCGCTTCCCGGCCGGCGTCACCGGCCCCTCATTCGGGCGAGCGCAGGGCGGCCGCGCCCGCGATGATGGTGGCGAGCGCGGCGGAGCCCAGGCCGTCCTGCAGGGCCCGCACCGGCTCGTCCGGCATCGCCAGCCACCACAGGGCGGCCGTGGCCGCGATGCACACGGCGATGGCGCCGAGGATTCCCCGCTCGATCGCGCTCAAGACCCATCTCCGCTCTTCGGGCGCTTGAAGCGCCCCTCGTCCCGCCCGGGTCCCCTACGCCAAGCCGGGCGGCTTGGACAGCACCCCTCGGCGGTCCCGGCCGGATGGTGCGGGGCGTGACGCCCGGCTGCAACGGTCGCGTCCCTGAGACCGGCCCCTCACCCCCGCCCCGGTGCCTCAGCGTCCGCTCCGGATTGAATTCCCCGACGGCATGGTGAATTTCAACCAAGGATGATTCGGCGCTGCCGGAGCATCGCGCCCTGATGCCGGCCCGGAGGGGGTGCGGCGGGCCGCGGAGACGGTGATGGCAAAGCCCCTGGTCGTCGAGATTCCCCACCAGATCGGCCGGGCCGAGGCGCGCCGGCGCATCGAGTCCCGCCTCGGCCAGGGCCGGGAGCTCGTCCAGAAGGCCGGCCTGACGATGCAGGATCCGGTCTGGGACGGCGACACCCTCGCCTTCGTGGTCGGCGCCATGGGCCAGACGGTCAGCGGCACCATCGCGGTCGAGGACGCGGCCGCCCGGGTCGAGGTCCGCCTGCCGCTCTTGCTCGGGGTCTTCTCGGCCAAGGTGCGCGAGGTCATCGCCGAGAAGGGCGGGGAGCTCCTGGCGGCCTGAACGCCGCGTCCGGCCTTGATGGAATTCTGATATCGCGGCCCGTCCGGCCGCATCGTTTCCCCCTGTCCCCGGTCGCAGAGACCCCCGGTCGAGATGTGTCGCCGGGGGAAACGCGATGGATGAGGTTGGCGAATGCGGCGCGCGCGCCGCGGCGACCGGGGAGTTGCGCCGCGTCCGGCCCTCGCGCGACGGGGCGCGGCGGCCGGCGCTCGTCCCTGTGCGCGCCGCCTGCCGGCTCTGCGGCTTCTCCATCCACGGCTTCCTGAACGGCACCACCTGCGTGCTGCGGATCGACGGGCGGGCGCTGCAGGCCGCCTGCGAGGCCGTCGGCGGCGAGGCTCACGCCTGCGCCGGCCTGCGCGAGGCGGTCCGGGCCGCTCGCCGCCCCTGATCCCGCCCGTCTTTATGCCGTCTTGATACCGCGCCCCCCGCTCCCCTCTCGAATCCCTATGCGTTCGGGTGGATCTCCAGGACCGGGACCGTGGCTCACGGTCCGGTTCGATTGCGGCGGCGCCCATCACTCCCCGCGCCGCCCGACGGGGACACCCATGTTCGATTTCCTGATGCTGGCCGGTGGCTTGGGCTTCTTCGCCCTCTCCCTCGGCTACGCCGCCTTGTGCGAACGCTTGTGAGGAGGCCTGCGATGACCCTCGATTACGGGCTCGGCGGCCTGATGACCCTCGGGCTGCTCGCCTACCTCGCCTACGCCCTCGTGCGGCCCGAGCGGTTCTAGAGGAGGCACATCCCATGACTCTCTCGGGCATGACTCTCTCGGGCTGGCTCCAGATCGCGCTGTTCTGCGCGATCGTCCTCGCCCTGGTGAAGCCACTCGGTCTCTACATGACCCGGGTCTTCACCGGTGCGCGCACCCCCCTCTCGCCCCTGCTGCGCCCGGTCGAGCGCGGCCTCTATCGCCTCGCCGGCATCGACGAGGCCCACGAGCAGCATTGGCTGGCCTATGCCGGCGCGATGCTGGTCTTCCACGCCGCCGGCTTCGTGCTGCTCTACGGGATCCTGCGGCTCCAGGGCCTCCTGCCGTTCAACCCCGCCGACCAGGGCGCGGTGGCCCCCGACCTCGCCTTCAACACGGCGGTCAGCTTCGTCACCAACACCAACTGGCAGAATTACGGCGGCGAGAGCACCCTCTCCTACCTGTCGCAGATGCTGGGGCTGACGCACCAGAACTTCCTCTCGGCGGCGACCGGCATCGCGCTGGCCGTGGCGCTGATCCGGGGCTTTGCCCGGGCGTCGGCCCGCACCGTCGGATCGTTCTGGGTCGATCTCACCCGCTGCACCCTCTACGTGCTGCTGCCGCTCTGCATCGTCTACACGCTGTTCCTGGTCTGGCAGGGCGTGCCGCAGACGCTCGCGCCCTACGCCGAGGCCACCACCCTGGAGGGGGGCAAGCAGACGATCGCCCTCGGCCCCGTGGCGAGCCAGGTCGCGATCAAGATGCTCGGCACCAATGGCGGCGGCTTCTTCAACGCCAACGCCGCCCACCCGTTCGAGAACCCGACCGCGCTCTCGAACCTGATCCAGATGGTGTCGATCTTCGCGCTCGGTGCGGCGCTCACCAACGTGTTCGGCCGCATGGTCGGGGACGAGCGCCAGGGCTGGGCGATCCTCGCCGCGATGGGTGTGCTGTTCCTCGCCGGCACCGCGATCACCTACGCGGCGGAAGGCGCCGGCAACCCGCTCCTGAACGCGCTGGGGCTCCAGGGCGGCAACCTTGAGGGCAAGGAGCTGCGCTTCGGCATCCCCGGCTCGGCCCTGTTCGCGGTGGTGACGACGGCCGCCTCCTGCGGCGCGGTCAACGCCATGCACGACGCCTTCACGGCGCTCGGCGGCCTGATCCCGCTCGTCAACATGCAGCTCGGCGAGATCATCGTCGGCGGCGTCGGCGCCGGGCTCTACGGCATGCTGGTCTTCGTGGTGGTGGCAATCTTCGTCGCCGGGCTGATGGTCGGGCGCACGCCGGAATATCTCGGCAAGAAGATCGAGGCGCGCGAGGTCAAGATGGCGATGCTCGCCATCCTCTGCCTGCCGCTGATGATGCTCGGCTTCACCGCGCTCGCCACCGTGCTGCCGGCGGGGCTGGCGGGACCGGCCAACGCGGGTCCGCACGGCTTCTCGGAGATCCTCTACGCCTTCACCTCGGCGGCGGCGAACAACGGCTCGGCCTTCGCGGGACTGTCCGGCAACACCCCGTTCTACAACCTGACCCTCGGGGCGGGGATGCTGGTCGGGCGGTTCTTCGTCATCATCCCGGCGCTCGCCATCGCCGGCTCGCTCGCCGCGAAGAAGACGGTGCCGACCTCCGCCGGGACCTTCCCGACCGATAGTGGCCTGTTCGTCGGGCTCCTCGTCGGGGTGATCCTGATCGTCGGCGGCCTGACCTTCTTCCCGTCCCTGGCGCTCGGGCCGATCGTCGAGCACCTGGCGGGCGCGGCCGGCCAGACCTTCGCGGCGGCGGGGGGCTGACCATGACCACCGCTCACGCCGCCCGCCTCCGCCGCGGGCTCTCCCGGCACCGGCCGCGCTCCGGCCCGCGCCCCGACCGGTCGGACTTACGCCCTTGCGACATCGTCCTGGCGCTCACCGGTCTGGCACTCCTCGGCACCGGCGCGATCTGGGCGGCGATCATGCTCGGTGGCGCGGCGCTGGCGCCGTGAGATCAGCAGCATCGGCAAAGAGTACCCACGCCCACTCCTGAAACCCTCCGCGTCATCCCGGGGCTCGCCGCAAGGCGAGAGCCCGGGATCCAGAACCGCAGGTGGTGCAGAACGAAGCGGAACGCGCGCAGTCCTCTTCCGAAACACCTGAGCGTCTGGGCGTGCCTTCGGCACTCCGGGCTCCGCTGCGCGGCCCCGGAATGACCCTGAGGGTGGAAGGACCGTCGTCCAACCTGGATCGACCGAAAAACTCCCGGGCGCTGCCGCCGGCCTCGCCCTCCTCGTGAAATCGTTGCCTCATCCGGATCCCAGGATCATGGCCCAGTCCCAAAAATCCTCCCTCCTCAGCGCCGCCCTGATCGGGCCGGCCTGCCTCGGCGCGGTCTTGAAGCTCGACCCGCGCCAGATGGTGAAGAATCCCGTGATGTTCGTGGTCGAGGTCGTGGCGGCCTTCACCACGATCCTGTTCCTCCGCGACCTCGTCACGGGCGGGAAGGACCTGTTCTTCACCGGCCAGATCATCCTCTGGCTGTGGTTCACCGTACTGTTCGCCAACTTCGCCGAGGCGGTGGCGGAAGGGCGCGGCAAGGCGCAGGCCGACTCCTTGCGCCGCACCCGCACCGAGACCACCGCGAAGCTGCTCGCCGGCCCCGCCGCCGCGCCCGGCGGCCCGCGCGAGGGCTACGCGACCGTGCCCGGCGCCGGCCTCAAGGTCGGCGACGTGGTGCTGGTCGAGGCCGGCGACGTGATCCCGTCGGACGGCGAGGTGATCGAGGGCATCGCCTCGGTCAACGAGGCGGCGATCACCGGCGAATCCGCCCCCGTGATCCGCGAATCCGGCGGCGACCGCTCGGCGGTGACCGGCGGCACGCAGGTGCTCTCCGACTGGATCCGGGTGCGGATCACGGCCGCCGCCGGCTCGACCTTCATCGACCGGATGATCGCGCTGGTCGAGGGCGCCTCCCGGCAGAAGACCCCCAACGAGATCGCCCTCAACATCCTGCTCGCCGGCCTCACCATCGTGTTCGTGTTCGCGGTGGGTTCGATCCCGAGCTTTTCCGCTTACGCCGGCGGCGCGATCCCGCTCGCGGTGCTGGTGGCGCTCTTCGTCACCCTGATCCCGACCACGATCGGCGCGCTGCTCTCGGCGATCGGCATCGCCGGCATGGACCGGCTGGTGCGCTTCAACGTGCTCGCCATGTCCGGCCGGGCCGTCGAGGCGGCGGGCGACGTCGACACGCTGCTCCTCGACAAGACCGGCACGATCACGCTCGGCAACCGCCAGGCGACGGAGTTCCGCCCGGTCCGCGGCGTCACGCCGGGCACGCTGGCGGATGCGGCGCAGCTCGCCTCGCTGGCCGACGAGACGCCGGAGGGCCGCTCGATCGTGGTGCTGGCCAAGGAGGCCCACGGCATCCGCGCCCGCGACATGGGAAGCCTCGCCGCCACCTTCGTGCCCTTCACCGCCCAGTCGCGGATGTCGGGCATCGACCTCGACGGCTCGTCGATCCGCAAGGGCGCGGTCGAGGCGGTGATCGCGAGCCTGGAAGCCGCCCCGTCCCTCGTCGGCGCAGGCGCCGCGGCCCGGGTGCTCCAGCCCCGCCTCGATCCGGCGGCGGCCCAGGAGGTGCGGGCGATCGCCGAGGAGATCGCCAAGGCCGGCGGCACGCCGCTGGCGGTCGCCCGCGACGGCAAGCTCCTCGGGGTCGTCCACCTCAAGGACATCGTCAAGGGCGGCATCCGGGAGCGCTTCGCCGAGCTGCGCCGGATGGGCATCCGCACGGTGATGATCACCGGCGACAACCCGATGACCGCCGCCGCCATCGCGGCGGAGGCCGGCGTCGACGACTTCCTCGCCCAGGCCACGCCTGAGGACAAGCTGGCGCTGATCAGGCGTGAGCAGGCGCAAGGAAAGCTCGTGGCGATGTGCGGCGACGGCACCAACGACGCCCCGGCGCTGGCCCAGGCCGATGTCGGCGTGGCGATGAACACCGGCACGGTGGCAGCCCGCGAGGCCGGCAACATGGTCGACCTCGATTCCGACCCGACCAAGCTCATCGAGATCGTCGAGATCGGCAAGCAGCTGCTGATGACCCGCGGTGCGCTCACCACCTTCTCGATCGCCAACGACGTGGCGAAGTACTTCGCCATCATCCCGGCGATGTTCGTCGGGCTCTACCCGCAGCTCCAGGCCCTCAACGTGATGGGGCTGGCCTCGCCCCAGAGCGCGATCCTGTCGGCGATCATCTTCAACGCGCTGATCATCGTGGCGCTGATCCCGCTCGCCTTGCGCGGGGTGAGCTACCGCGCCGTCGGCGCCGCCGCGTTGCTGCGGCGCAACCTCCTGATCTATGGTCTCGGCGGGATCGTGGTGCCGTTCGTCGGCATCAAGCTGATCGACCTCGCCGTGAGCGCCCTCCACCTGGCTTGATTGGATACCGCCATGCTCCGGCACCTCCGCCCCGCCCTCGTGCTCCTCACCGGCCTGACCCTGGTCACCGGCCTCGCCTACCCGCTCGCCATGACCGGCCTCGCCGGGCGCCTCTTCCCGGACCAGGCCGAAGGCAGCCTGATCCGCGCGGCCGACGGCACGCTGATCGGCTCCTCCCTGATCGGGCAGAGCTTCACCAGCGAGCGCTACTTCCACGGCCGCCCCTCGGCGACCGTGGCGCCCGATCCGGCGGACGCCGCGAAGACGGTGGCCTCGCCCTACAACGCCGCCAATTCCGGCGGCGCCAACCTGGGTCCGACCAACCCCGCGCTGATCGACCGGGTGAAGGCCGATATCGCGACGCTCAAGGCCGAGAACCCCGCCGACCCGGTGCCGCAGGACCTCGTCACCACCTCGGGCTCCGGCCTCGACCCCGATGTCTCGCCCGAGGCCGCCCTGTTCCAGGTGCCCCGGGTGGCGCGTGCCCGCGGCGTCCCGGAGGATTCCTTGCGCGCCCTCGTCGCCGGGCAGATCCGGGAGCCGGGCCTCGGCATCCTCGGCGAGCGCCGGGTCAACGTCCTCGCCCTCAACCGCGCCCTCGACGCGCAGGGTCGATGAGGGACAACAGGCCCTCACGCGAGGGCCTGCGGCCCTCGCCGGACGCTCTCCTGGCGCAGGCGCGCCGGGAGGCGCCCGGGCGCGGGCGCTTGAAAATCTTCCTCGGGGCGGCGCCGGGGGTCGGCAAGACCTACGAGATGCTGACCACGGCGCATGCCCGCTTGCGCGAGGGCATCGACGTGGTGGTGGGCGTGGTCGAGACCCACGGCCGCCCCGAGACCGAGGCCCTGGTCGCCGGGCTCGCGGTGCTGCCGCGCCGCGCCGCGCCGTATGGCGGCGCCGCGCTCGCCGAGATGGACCTCGACGGGCTCATCGCCCGGAAACCGCGGCTGGCCCTCGTCGACGAGCTCGCCCACACCAACGCCCCGGGCTCGCGCCACCCCAAGCGCTACCTCGACGTCGAGGAGCTGCTCCAGGCCGGCATCGACGTCCACACCACGCTCAACATCCAGCACGTCGAGAGCCTGAACGACGTGGTGGCGCAGATCACCCGGATCCGGGTGCGCGAGACGGTGCCGGATTCGATCCTCGACCGGGCCGACGACATCGAGGTGATCGACCTCTCCCCCGGCGACCTGATCCAGCGCCTGCAGGAGGGCAAGGTCTACCTGCCGCACCAGGCCGAGCGGGCGCTCAAGCACTACTTCTCCCCCGGCAACCTCACGGCGCTCCGCGAGCTGGCGCTCCGCCGCACCGCCCAGCAGGTCGACGACCAGCTCGTCACCCACATGCGCGCCCACGCCATCCCCGGCCCCTGGGCGGCGGGCGAGCGGGTGCTGGTCTGCGTCAGCGAGGATCCGCGCTCGGCGGGGCTGGTGCGCTACGCCAAGCGCCTCGCCGACCGGCTGCGGGCGCCGTTCACGGCGCTCACGGTCGAGAGCCGGCGCAGCGCCAGCTTGAGCGAGGCCGAGCGCGACCGCATCGCCGACACCCTGCGGCTCGCCGAGCGCCTCGGCGGAGAGACCGCGACCCTGCCGAGCCAGGGCCGCATCGCCGACGACGTGGTGGGATTTGCCCGCGAGCACAACGCCACCCACGTGGTGATCGGCAAGTCGACCCGCTCGCGCTGGTTCGAGCTTCTCAACGGCTCGGTGGTGCACGACCTGCTGCGCCGCTCCGGCCCGATCAGCGTCCACGTCGTGGCGGGCGAGGAGGTCGCAGGCGAACCCGCCGCCCACAAGGGCGTGCCCACCGCCGCCCCGCCCCGTCCGAGCCTCCTGCCCTACGCGGCGGCGCTCGCGGCGGTCGCCGCCGCGCTGGGCCTCGGTCTCGCGCTGCAATCCTCCCTCGGCCACGAGAGCACCGACCTCGTCTTCCTCACCGCCGTCGTGGCGGTGGCGGTGCGCTTCGGGCTCACCCCGTCGCTCGCCGCGGTCGTGGCCTCGTCGCTCGCCTACAACTTCTTCTTCCTGCCGCCGCTCTACACCTTCACCATCGCCGACCCGACCAACGTCGTCGCGCTGTTCTTCTTCACCCTGGTGGCGGTGGTGGTCTCGAACCTCGCCGCCCGGGTGCGGGCCGAGGCGACGATCTCGCGCACGCGGAGCAAGGCGACGGAGGCGCTCTACGGCTTCTCGCGCAAGCTCGCGGGCTGCGGCACCCTCGACGACGTGCTCTGGGCCACCGCCTACCAGATCGCCCTGATGCTGCGCCTGCGGGTGGTGCTGCTGCTGCCCCAAATGGACGGGGCGAATCCGGGCACCGTCACGGTGATGGCGGGCTATCCCCCGGAGGACTTCCTCGACGAGGCCGACCTCGCGGCGGCGAAGTGGACCTTCGACCACGGCCGCCCGGCGGGCCGCGGCGCCGACACCCTGCCGGGCGCCAAGCGCCTGTTCCTCCCCCTGCGCACCGGCCGCGGCATGGTCGGGGTGGTGGGTCTCGACGGCGACAAGCCGGGGCCGCTCCTGACCCCCGACCAGCGCCGCCTCCTCGACGCGCTGGCCGACCAGGGCGCGCTCGCCATCGAGCGGGTCCACCTCGTCGAGGATCTCGACCGGGCCCGGCGCTCGGCCGAGACCGACCGGTTGCGCCAGGCCCTGCTGTCGTCGCTCTCGCACGACCTCAAGACCCCCCTCGCCGCGGTGCTCGGCGCGGCCACGACCCTGCGCGACTTGCGCGACGCCCTCGACCCGGAGGCGACAGGAGACTTGCTCGCGACGATGATCGACGAGGCCGAGCGGCTGAACCGCTTCATCGCCAACCTGCTCGACATGACGAAGCTCGAATCCGGCGCGCTCGCCCCGAACCTCGCCCCCCACGACCTTGCGGAGATCGTCGCGACGGCCCTGGAGCGGGCGGGCAAGATCCTCGCCCATCACCGGATCGCGCTGGCGCTGAGGCCCGGCCTGCCCTCCTTGCGTCTCGACGCGGTGCTGATGGAGCAGGTGCTGTTCAACCTCCTCGACAACGCCGCCAAATACGCCCCCGAGGGCAGCCTGGTGCGGGTCGAGGGCTGGCGCGAGGGCGACGCGGTCGCTCTTCGGATCCTCGACGAGGGCGAGGGAATCCCGGCGGGCGACGAGGAGCGGATCTTCGACACCTTCTACCGGGTGAGGAAGAGCGACCGGGTCCGGGCCGGGACGGGCCTGGGCCTTGCCATCTCCCGCGGCTTCGTCGAGGCGATGGGCGGGCGGATCACCGCCCGCAACCGGGGCGACGGTCCCGGGGCCGCCTTCACCCTGATCGTCCCGGTGCCCCGCGCCGCCCTGGAGGACGCCGCGTGACCGACATCCGCATCCTGGTGATCGACGACGAGCCGCCGATCCGCCGGCTCCTGCGCGTGGGCCTCGGCAGCCAGGGCTACGCCGTGGCGGAGGCCCCGAACGGCCGCACCGCCCTGGAGCTCCTCGAGCGGGAGGCCTTCGCCCTGGCGATCCTCGATCTCGGCCTGCCGGACATCAAGGGCCACGAGCTCCTGGCCCGGATCCGCGCGGCGAAGCCCGACCTGCCGGTGATCGTGCTGTCGAGCCGGGACGACGAGGCCGGCAAGGTCGAGGCGCTCGATCTCGGGGCGGACGACTACGTCACCAAGCCCTTCGGCATGAACGAACTCCTGGCCCGGATGCGCAACGCGCTGCGCCACCAGCTCGCGGTGGCCGGCGAGCGCCCGGTCTTCCGGGTCGGCGAGCTCTCGGTCGACCTGGTGCGCCGGATCGTGCGGGTCGGCGAGCGCGAGGTGAAGCTGTCGCCGAAGGAGTACGACGTGCTGCGCCTGCTCGTGCACCATGCCGGCAAGGTGCTCACCCACGCCCACCTGCTGCGCGAGGTCTGGGGCACGGCCGCCGACCCGCAATATCTCCGGGTCTACGTGCGCCAGCTGCGCCAGAAGCTCGAACCCGAGCCCGAGCGCCCGCGCTACATCCTGACCGAGACCGGGGTGGGTTACCGGATGCGGGCGCCGGAGTGAGGCGGCTCCGCCGGCTCCGTCCCGGCCGCGTCCTCCGGCTCGGCCGGCGGCGCGGCCTCGGGCGCGCGCCGCACCCAGGCGTCGAGGGCCCAGCCGATGCCGCGGCCGGCGACGGCCACGAAGGCCAGCGATCCGGCGAGGTGGAGGAAGAGCGGCGCATCCGACGGGACGGGCAACGGGGTGGGCAAGGTGGCGGCTCCCTGGTGTCGCCGTGGGCGGGTCTCGCCGTACGAGAGGACCGCCCCGGGCCGGCCGCCAGTGCTCCGGCGCCACAGCGCCCCGGGATAGGTCCGGGACGGGGCGGCCGCCCGAGAGGGGCGGCCCTTTTCGGGATGGTGGGTCGGTGGCGGCTGTGGCGGCGGCGCCTCGCTTCCGGGCGCCCGCGGGCGGCGGATGCGGGCTCGTCTTTCGCGAATCAGCGCGGCGCGGCGGCCGAGTGCGACAAGGCTCTTTGTGACAAGACTCCCGGCGACAAGGCCGCCGGCGACGGCAGCCTGACGGTCGCCGCCAGGATCGCGCAGCAGCGGACCGGCAGCGGGCAATCCTCCCCTGCGCCGCGGTGGCAGGCGCGGCGGGCCGGCGGGGCGGGCTGCGTCTCGTCCGCCATGGCGGCCAGCAGCAGGTCCTCGTGATGGTATTCCAGGCCGAGCGACAGGCGAATGCCGCGCAGGACATGCCGCTCGTGATCGGTCGGCAAGCCGTTCCGCTCGCGGATCTCGATCAATGATGCCTGCCGTACCGCGCGATCGCACGTCGTCCCGATGTTGGATTGGACTTGGGTGAGCAACGCCCGCGCGTCCATCGTGCCCCCTGCACTGTCGCCCCCGCGGATCTGTGGCCGTCCGCGCTGTGGATAACCTGATCCAAGCCGGCGCGGCTGAGGAGGGGATGACTGTTAGATGAAGGCGCGGCCGGCACGGCTGTGGCGGGCGGGCCACGCTCGGCCGCCAAGTCCGGCCGCCAAGCCCGTCGCGCCCCACAAAAAGCCATGCTCGCCTGCTGTGTGGCCCCACACGGTTCGCAGAGCGCGAGAGCAGGATCCAATGACGCAGATTGCCGCCTTCCTGGTGTTCCTGGCCATGGGCGTGACCAACCTCCTGGCGGTGCAGGCCGGGCTGACCGCGGTGCTCGGCGTGCCGGTCCTCGTCGCCCTCGTGGTCGCGGTGCCGGTGTTCTATTTCCGCTTCGTCGGCTCGGCGGCGGGAATCGTCGGGGCGATCGTCGGCTGGCAGATGTCGGTGCCGCTGGCGGTGCTGCTGTTCTGCTGGCCGGTGCTGGTCTACGGCTTCCTGCGCGGCGGCGCCGAAGCCCGCAGCGTCCTCGCCCGGCGCGCGGCCTGAGTGCCTGTTCGAGTCGGCTGAGCCAACTCACACCCTCAGCGTCATCCCGGGGCCGCGAAGCGGAACCCGGGATCCATAAACGCTGACGCTTCAGGATCGAGCGGATCGCGTTCCGTCTCGTTCGGCACCGTCAGCGTTTATGGATCCCGGGTTCTCGCCTTTCGGCGAGCCCCGGGATGACACTGAGGGTGTAAAATCCTCCGGAAGCCAATTTGTCAGGCTCTCAGCGCTGCCGCACCACGGCGACGAGGTAGCGGCAGGGCCGGCCGCTCCGGTTGGCGAAGATGCAGTCGGCGGGTGCGCCGAGCGCCAGGCAATCGCCGGGTTCGAGCACGTGGGTGGTGTCCCCCTCCCGGAAGGTCAGGGTGCCGTCGAGCATCCAGATCATCTGGCGCAGGAAGGCGTAGGACGCCGCCGGATACGCGACCTCGGCGCCGGCCGGCAGCTCCACCTCGGTCAGGTCGAGGGGATTCTCCGCCACCAGGGGCGAGACTTGCGGTGAGACTTGCCGGCGGCGGTAGCCGGTCGCCGGATCGATCCAGACCGGCTGCGCCGCGGCGCGCGCGAGCTGGCCCGTCTCTCCCTCCGCCCGGGCCAGCAGGGTCGAGAGGGTGAGCCCGAACGCCCCCGAGAGCCGGCCGAGCAGCACCGCGGTCGGGCTCGCCTCGGCCCGTTCGACCTTGCTGATCATCGCCTTCGAGACGCCGGAGCGGGCCGCGAGTTCGCCGAGCGACCAGCCCCGCGCCTCGCGCTCCAGCCGCAGCCGGCGCGCGAGGCCGTCGGTGGGATCGGGCGCGGGCATCGTCATGACGGCAGCCTACACGGCATTCGCGCGTGCCTCACCCGTGACGTTGGGGTAGAGAACAAGGGGCGGGCGGCGCCATCCCCAGGTTTTTCCATCTAAGTCTTTGTCACGGACGCACTTTCCGTGAGAACCGGTGCAGAGTGGCGCGATCGCGGCAGGGATGCGCGCAAGCGGGGCGGTGGAGCGTGCGGGACGGAAGCGGGCATCTGCGGCTCGGCCTGGCGGCGCTCGGTGCCGTCGCGATCCCGTTCGCGGTGATCGCGGCCCTCGATCCGCGCATCGGCCTGCTGCGGCCGCGGCCGGCCCAGGACGCGTCCGATGGGGTCGCCGCCGGGGCGGTCCGGGAGCCGGTTCCGGGCTCGGTCCCGGTGCCGACCCGCCTGCCGGACCGGACTGCGCCGGACGAGAGGCCGTCCCCCGACCGGCCCTGCCCGGTCTGCGCGGGTGCTCCCGCAGGCCCCCCGATCCGCGGCACGCTTCAGGATCCCGACATCCAGATCCCCGACGTGGCGGCCGAGCGCAGGGCCCAGCGCGAGCGGCTGATCGGCTGGACTGCCCATCCCGACCGGGTCTCGGGCTCCGCCGCCGCCCTCGACCTCGTCGGCCTCGTCTTCACCGTGCCGCGCGAGCCGGGCGCCGGCTACCGCCCCCTGGCGGTCGACCTCGCCGGCGCGCCCGACCGCGCCGTGGTGCTGGTGGCCGAGCAGCCGCTCTCCGTCGCGCTCACCACCGCCCCGCCGGACCGCGCCGGGGCCCTGGGGCTGGAATCGAGCGCCGCCTTCGCCCTCGCGGAGGGCCGTCCGGACCGGCTCGCGGGCTTCCGCGCCCTGCCCTACGGCGCCGCCGAGGTCGCCCCGGTGCTCGATCCCCTGCGCTTCGGGCCCGCCACCTTGCGCGCCTTCTGCGCCTCCCTCCGGCTCTGGGCGGTGCAGTTCGGCCTGCCGGCCGCGCGCACCCGCTACACCCTGATCGAGAACCCGACCCGGATCGCGCTGTCGGGCGAGGCCGTGCACACCGACGGCACGCCCCGCGGCCGGGTCGCCGGCCGGCGGCTCGCCCGGCTCTGCCGGACCTGATCCCCGCCGGTCTCGCGGCCGGTCTCCGGCGGGATCCGGTGCGCTTGACGCTGTCCCGATGCCAGTTTACCGATCGGTACAGAAGAGGAGCCCCGCCATGTCCGAGAGCCGCCCGCCGCTGCCGCCCTTCACCCGCGAGACCGCCCTCCTGAAGGTCCGCGCCGCCGAGGACGGCTGGAACGGCCGCAACCCCGAAAAGGTCGCCCTCGCCTACACGCCGGACAGCCGGTGGCGGAACCGCGCCGAGATCTTCCAGGGCCGCCCGGCCATCGTGGACTTCCTGACACGCAAATGGGCCCGCGAGCACGAGTACCGCCTGATCAAGGAGATCTGGGCCTGGTCGGACGCGCGCATCGCCGTCCGCTTCGCCTACGAGTTCCACGACGGATCCGGGGCGTGGTTCCGCGCCTACGGCAACGAGAACTGGGAGTTCGCGGAGAACGGCCTGATGGCGGCGCGGCACGCCAGCATCAACGACCTGCTGATCACCGAGGGCGAGCGCCTCTTCCATTGGGATCGCTCTGGGCCCCGCCCGGCCGACCATCCCGGCCTGACGGAGCTGGGGCTCTGAGGGCGCCCCAGACCCGCGAGGCGATCCTGCCGCTGCTGGCGGAGACCTTCCGCGAGCACGGCTACGAGGGGGCGAGCCTGTCGGCGATCTCCCGGCGCACCGGGCTCGGCAAGGGCAGCCTCTATCACTTCTTCCCCGGTGGGAAGGAGGAGATGGCCGCCTGCGTGCTGACCGAGATCGAGGCGTGGTTCGAGGCGCGGATGTTCCGCCCCCTGCGCGAGGATCCGGACCCCGCCGCGGCGTTGCGCGCCATGCTGGCGGAGACGGACGGGTATTTCCGGTCGGGGCGGCGCATCTGCCTCGTCGGCGCCTTCGCGCTCTCGACGACCCGCGACGCCTTCGCCCGGCGCATCGACGCCTATTTCGCCGCCTGGCGCGACGCGGTCGCCGCCGCGCTCGCCCGGGGCGGGGTGGCCGAGGCCCGTGCGCTCGACCTCGCCGAGGAGACCGTCACGGCGATCCAGGGCGCGCTGGTGACGGCGAGCGCGCTGCAGGATCCCGGCCTGTTCGGGCGGACCCTCGCCCGGCTCGCGCTCCGGCTCGCGGCGGCGCTCGGCGAGGGCGCGGGCCGCCCGACATGAAGAGCGCCGGCCCCTCGCGGGGCCGGCGCCGGACTGTCCGTTCGGAGGATCAGCCGCTCTTGGTCAGCCGTTCTTGGACTGCAGGCCGATCGCCACGAAGCGGGTGCCCTTGTCGTTCTTGACCCGCATCAGCACCGCCTTGCGGCCGTCGGTCTCCGCGGCGCGGATGCGGGCGGCGACGTCGGAGAGGGTCGAGACCGGCTGGCCGCCGACGTCGAGGATGATGTCGCCCTCCTGGATGCCCTTGGCCGCCGCCGGGCCGTCCGGATCGACGCTCACCACCGCGACGCCCTCCCGGCCGGCGCCGACCTGATCCGCCGGAGCGAGGCCGAGGCCGAGCCGCGGCTGGCTGTCGCCGCGGCGCCCGCCGCGGTCGTCGAGGCTCGCCACCTTGGTGTCGTTCGGCAGCGAGCCGAGGGTCACCTGGGCGGTCTCGGCCTTGCCCCCGCGCAGATAGGCGAGGTCGACCTTGGTGCCGGGCTTCAGCGAGGCGATCTTGCGCGACAGCTCGCGGGCATCGGTGACGGGGTCGCCGTTCACCGCCTGGACCACGTCGCCGGACTTCAGCCCCGCCTTGGCGGCGGGCGTGCCGTCCTGGGCGCTGGTCACCAGCGCGCCCTTGGCCTTGTCGAGGCCGAGGCTGTCGGCGATGTCCTTCGTCACTGGCTGGATCTGGAGGCCGAGATAGCCGCGGGCGACCTTGCCGTCGGTGCGCAGCTGGTCGACCACCGCCTGCACGGTCTCGGAGGGAATCGCGAAGGCGAGGCCCACATTGCCGCCCGAGGGCGAGGCGATCGCCGTGTTGACGCCCACCACCTCGCCGGAGACGTTGAAGGTCGGCCCGCCCGAATTGCCCTTGTTGATCGGCGCATCGATCTGCAGGAAGTCGTCGTAGGGGCCGGCGCCGATGTCGCGGCCGCGGGCCGAGACGATGCCGGCGGTGACCGTGCCGCCCAGACCGAACGGGTTACCGATCGCCACCACCCAGTCGCCGACCTGCGGCGCGCCGTGGGCGAGCTTCACGTAGGGGAACGGCGCGCCATCGGTGACCTTGAGCAGCGCCAGGTCGGTCTTCGGGTCGGTGCCGATGACCTTGGCCGGCAGGGTGCGGCCGTCGTCGAGCGTGACCTCGACCGTCTTGGCGTTGTTCACCACGTGGTTGTTGGTCACGACGTAGCCGTCGGCCGAAATGAAGAAGCCCGACCCTTGAGCCGCGCCGCCGCCGTGGCGCTGCGGGCGGCCCATGTTGCCCCCCATGCCGCCGCCGGGACCGCCCTCGCCGAAGCGGCGGAAGAACTCGCGCAGCTGCGGCGGCACGTTCTGCAGGCTCTGTTGGCCGCCGCCCTCCTCGTCGTCCGAGGCGTCGTCCTTCAGCTTCACCTTCACCGAGACGACGCCCGGCTTCACCCGGTTGACGATCGGCGCGAAGCTGCCCGGCGGATGCTCGGCGGTGGTGATCGGGGTCTGCGGCAGGGCCTGGGCGTAGGCCGGGCTGCTCGGGGGCAGGAAGGCGGTGCCGAGCGCCCCGGTGGCCACCAGGGTGACGGCCGCCACGGAGGCGAGGGCCTTGCGGTGGAAGCGGCGGGACTCGTGGGAGGTGGTCTGGGTGGTCTGGGTCATCGGGGTCTCAAGGCTCCGTCTGGCGAGGGCCGCGCTCGCGGCCGGTCGATGGAGCCATTATGGTCGGCGGCCCTGACCGGGCCGTGGCGTGAAGATTACGGTTTGGTCAGGCGCCTCCGGCCCGATTCCCCGTACCCCGAGGATCCTCCATGGACGTCGTCGTCTCGGTCATCTCCCTGCTGCTGATCCTGGTGCTGATCGCCCGGGGCGTGCCGGGCCGCAACCTGCTGGTCGTGCTCGCGGTGGCGCTCGCCGTGGTGGTGCTGGTCGTCGGGATCGAGCGGGCCGGCCTGTGGCCCGAATCGTTCCACACCCGCTAGAGAGCTTCACGGTCGCGCTGCCGTCGTGAAGCTCTCTAGATGTTTGTTTTACCGCATACCTCCGACGAACCGGTATCCACTTCGTCGGAAAATGCTCGAGCAGGATCCGATGCCCGCCCTCCCCCTGGTGCTCTACCCCGATCCGCGCCTGCGCCTGGCCGCGCCCCCGGTCACGTCCTTCGACGACGCCCTGCGGGCCTTCGCCGACGACCTCCTCGACACCCTGCGGGCGGTCTCGGCGCTCGGCCTCACCGGCCCGCATGTCGGCGCGCCTTTGCGGCTGACGATCATCCGGGCCGGGCTCGACCTCGCGCCGCTTGTCTACGTCAACCCGGAGCTGGTCTCCGCCTCGCCCGAGACCGCCCGCCACCGCGAGGGCAGTGTCTCGATGCCGGGCGTCGACGAGGAGGTCGAGCGGCCGGCCCGGGTGCGGGTGCGCTGGCGCGACCTCGACGGCACCGCGCACGAGGCCGACGAGGAGGGGTTTTCCGCCGCCTGCCTCCAGCACGAGATCGACCAGCTCGACGGCCTGTTCTGGATCGAGCGGCTGTCGCGCCTCAAGCGCGAGCGGGTGCTCAAGCGCTACGCCAAGCTGCGGCGGGGCTGACATCCCCCGGATGCCTTAACCGGACGGGAAGCCCCGGCCGGGCAGGCTGTCCATCGATGCCGGAACGGCAAGCCCGCGATGCCGGAACGGCAGGCCCGGCGTGGCCGTTATCTCGGCAATCCGGCCGCTTTCGGCGGCCGCCCCACTCTTCGACGAGGACGCCGATGCGCCACCTCCGCACCCTCCTGATCCCGGCCGCGCTGCTGGCGACGACGCTCGCGGCTGCCGCCCAGCCGGGCCCGGCCTACCGCTACGGCCCGCGCGACATCGACGCCACCGGCACCATCGGCGGACGCGCCCCGTGGTCCGCCCCCTGGGTGTACGACACCGGCGGCGACAACGACCGCCATCCCGAGCGGCCCGCCTACCAGCAGGGCGGCGGCCAGCAGACCGGCGGCCCGGCGCGCAACCTGCTGCCGGATGACGGGCTGCACATCTTCCCGCGCTGACGGTCGTCCCGGGCTGGGTTCCGGGAGCCTGTTTGATTGGCCTCTACGGAATTCCCAAGCTCCGCGTCATTCCGGGGCCGCGCAGCGGAGCCCGGAATCCAGAACCACAGGTGTTCCGGAAGAAGGTGGAACGGTCTCCGTTCTATCCTGAACCATCCGCGGTTCTGGATTCCGGGCTCCGCTTCCGCGGCCCCGGAATGACCCGGAGGGTATAAAGACTGTCGAGATCTTCGAGCGGGGTTTAAGGTCGGGCGCGCCCCCTCTCCGCACGGTCCAGGGTCCAGGCTTCCCATGCGCCGCTGCAAGCCCGTCCTTGCAGTGCTGCGCATTTCAAACGCGGACGACCGCGTCCATCTTCTCCGCCATGACACACGCCCTGCAATTCGGCCTCGACACGTTCGGGGATGTCACCACCCGCGACGGCGAGCTCCTGCCCCACGGCCAGGTCATCCGCGACGTGGTCGCGGAAGGGATTTTGGCCGACGCGGTCGGGCTCGACTTCTTCGGCATCGGCGAGCACCACCGCGAGGACTTTTCGGTGTCCTCGCCCGAGATGGTGCTGGCGGCGATCGCCGGACGCACGGAGCGCATCCGCCTCGGCTCGGCCGTGACGGTGCTCAGCTCCGACGACCCGGTCCGGGTCTACCAGCGCTTCTCGACCCTGCAGGGTCTCTCGAACGGGCGCGCCGAGGTCATCCTCGGCCGCGGCTCGTTCACCGAATCGTTCCCGCTCTTCGGCTACCCGCTCGACCAGTACGAGACCCTGTTCGAGGAGAAGCTGGAGCTGTTCGCCGCTTTGCTCGCCGGCGGGCCGGTGACCTGGCAGGGCACCACGAGGGCGCCGCTCGACAACCAGTCGGTCTTCCCGATTCCGGAGACGCCGCCCAAGACTTGGATCGGCGTCGGCGGCAGCCCGAACTCGGTGGTGCGGGCGGTGCATCACGATCTGCCCCTGATGCTCGCCATCATCGGCGGCGAGCCGCAGCGCTTCCGCCCCTACGTCGATCTCTACCACCGGGCCTGCGCCCAGCTCGGCCGCACGGTCCGGCCGATCGGCGTCCACTCCCCGGGCTATGTCGGCGAGACCGATGCGGGCGCCCGCGACGAATTCTTCGCCGATTACAAGCGCATGCGCGACCGCATCGGTGCCGAGCGCGGCTGGCCGCCGATGACGCGGCAGGAATTCGACCGCGAGGCCGATCACGGCTCGCTCTATCTCGGGGGCCCGGAGACGGTGGCGCGGAAGATCGCCGCGACGGTGAAGGGGCTCGGCCTCGGCCGGTTCCAGCTCAAGTACAGCGCCGGCCCGCTGCCGCACGACCGGCTGATGCGCTCGATCGAGCTCTACGGCACCAAGGTGGCGCCGCTGGTGCGCGAGATGCTCGGCGAGAGGCCGGGCGAGATGCCGGGCGAGATACTGGGATAGCCCCGCGGGGGCGTCGGTGCGTCGCCCCGTCTCGGTCCGGAAAAACCCCTCCCCGCCGCGCCCCGGGGCCGGTACGGGAGGGCCGGACACGGCGATCGGGCGACGACAGGAGACCCGCCATCTTCCACCTCATCTTCGCGGCGCCCTGCGCCTACGTGATCGTGCGCTGGCTCGCGCCCCTCGGGCTGCCGCTCGCCGCCAAGGGCCTCCTCGCCCTGCTGCTGCTCGCCGCCTCGCAGTTCCACCTCTGGAACCGGCTCTCCTCCGGCTCGGTCTTCGCGCCCGAATTCCCGCGCGGGATCGTGCTCGCGCTCAACTGGGCGTTCGGCGCGATCCTGCTGCTCGCCGTGCTGCAGATCCTCGTCGATCTCGGCGCCCTGGCAACCGCCCTCCTGCGCTGGAGCCCGGTCGCCGTCCCGGACGGGGTGCGGCTCGGGGCGGCCGGGCTCGCGGCCGGCCTCGCGGCCCTCGGCGTCGCCAATGCGGTGCGGGTGCCGCCGGTCCGGGACGTGGCGGTGGCGATCCCCGGCCTGCCGCCGGCCTTCGAGGGCTACCGGCTGCTCCAGCTCACCGACCTGCACCTGAGCCGCCTCTTCCCGGCGCCCTGGGCCCGCGCCGTCGTGGACCGCGCCAATGGGGCGGACGCCGACGCGATCGTGGTGACCGGCGACTTCATCGACGGTTCGGTGGCGATGCGCCGAGACGACGTCGCCCCCTTGCGCGACCTGCGGGCACCGGACGGGGTCTTCGCCATTCCGGGCAACCACGAGTATTTCTTCGACTATCCAGCCTGGATGCGCCACCTCGCCGGCCTCGGCCTGACCCTGCTGCCGAACGCCCACGCGGTGCTCGCCCGGGGCGAGGACCGCCTCGTGCTCGCCGGCGTCACCGATGCCTCGGCCCCGGCCGCCGGCGAGGCCGGCCCCGACCTCGCGGCGGCGCTCGCGGGTGCTCCCCCCGGCGCGCCGGTGGTGCTCCTCGACCACCAGCCCCGCGCCGCGAAGCGGGCGGCGGCCCGGGGCGTCGCGCTCCAGCTCTCCGGCCACACCCATGGCGGGATGATCCTCGGCCTCGACCGGCTGGTGGCGCGGGGCAACAACGGCTTCGTCTCGGGCCGCTACGACGTCGCCGGCATGATCCTCTATGTCGGCAACGGCACCGGGATCTGGCCGGGCTTCGCGCTCCGCCTCGGCCGGCCCTCCGAGATGACCCGCTTCACCCTGCGGGCCGCGCCCGGCGCCTGAGCCCGCCCATCGCGAGAGGCTCGGGGGGGCCGTGCGTCGGATCCCCCTTCCGTTGCGGTGAGACACGGCTCCCCGGATGGCCCTGCGGCCGACGCGGACCCAAGCCCGGCATCACCCGCGCGCGCCGTCGTATCGGGTTCCCTCCACCGATCGGTGGCGTGGACATAACGATTTGGGCGTAACCGCGTCGGAGATGCCCTACCATCGGTATGATGCGAGCTACCTCTAAAAATAACGGCAAATGCAGTCCAAATCCTCGATCGTGACGATGTAATTTTGCAACTTGTATCTTAGAAATTTTCTGGAAATATCAATCTCGGCCGCAGTGCCGGCGCGACTGTCGAATCGTCGATCACAGCAGTCGCGAGAGAGTCATCGGGAGGGGCCGCGATGATCCGCAGCAATGCCCGCACGCCTGGTGCGTCTTCTGTATTGCGGGTGGGAGGCGGTCCTTTCCATGACCTCGGTCCGCGGCCGTATCATCGCGTGGCCCGGGAGCGCCCGCGACGCGGATGCGAAGCCCGGAGCGCGCCGTCCCGCTGACGGCATCCCGTCCCCAGCGCGAAAATCCCCCCGAGGAGCCCCGATGTCGATCGCCGAACTCGACCGCATCCGTGCCCGCCTCGCCGCGCGGCCGCGCCCCGTCGATCTCGCGGCCCGGCGCGCGCGCCTCGACGGGCTCGGCGCCGACTACGCGCTGCCGCCGGACGTGACGGTGGAGCCTGTGAGTGCCGGGGGCGTGCCCGCCGAGTGGACCGGCACGGATGCGGCGGATCCGGCGCGGGTGGTCCTGTTCCTGCACGGGGGCGGCTACATGGCCGGCTCGCTCGACAGCCATCGCCACGTCGTGGCGCGGGCCGGGCGGGAGGCCGGGGCGCGCACCCTCGCCCTCGCGTACCGGCTCGCCCCCGAGCACCCCTTCCCGGCGGCGCTCGAGGACGCGCTCGCCGGATACCGCTTCCTCCTCGACCGGGGGATCGCGCCGGAGCGCATCGCGCTCGCCGGGGAGAGCGCGGGCGGCGGCCTCGCCCTCGCGACGGTGCTGTCGCTGCGTGAGGCCGGCCTGCCGCCGCCGCGCTGCCTCTGGCTCTCCTCGCCCTGGGTCGACCTGACGCTCTCGGGCGCCACCCTCGACAGCAAGGCCGCCATCGACCCGCTCCTTAGCCGCGCCTACCTGGCGGAGCTCGCGGACGCCTACCTCGCCGGCGCCGACCCGCGCCAGGCCCTCGTCTCGCCGCTCGATGGGGACCTCGCCGGCCTGCCGCCGATGCTGATCCAGGTCGGGTCCGCCGAAATCCTGCTCGACGACGCCCTCCGGCTGGCGCGGGCGGCCGGGGCGGCGGACGTGCCGGTGAGCGTGCGGATCTGGCCGCACATGATCCACGCCTGGCACCTGTTCCACCCGGAGCTGGAGGAGGGCCGCGCGGCCCTGGCCGAGGCGGGAGCGTTCATCCGGTCCCGGCTCGACGGCGCGGGGCCGCCATGACCGCAAGGACCAACCATCCGCCGAACCCCGCCGCATCTCGACCGGAGGCCCTGCCATGACCGCACCGACGTTGAACAACTTCTTCGACGTGTCGAGCTGGATGTACGGCTACGCCGACAGCAACGCCCTGCCGCCCAACCCGGCCGGCCTCCAGCCGTTCTACTACGCGCCCAACACGTTCGACACCGGCCTGGACGACACGACCGGGTTCCACGGTGCCGCCTTCATCACCGGGGGCGACGACCCCACCATCATCATCGGCTTCGAGGGCACCGATTCGACCGGCATCCTCCAGCGCCCGGCCTTCCTGGAGGCCCAGGTCCAGGCGGATCTCGCGCTCTTCTTCGGCTACGTGCCGGAGGCCCTCGACCAGGCGGTCGCGTTCGCCGGGACGGTGGTCGCGGCCGCAAAGGCGACGAATCCCCAGGCCGGCGTCGTCGTCACCGGCCACTCGCTCGGCGCCGCGGCGGCCGCCTACGTGTCGACCCGGCTCGGCCTCGGGGGCACGACCTTCGCCGCGCCCGGCATCGACGAGGGCAACTTCATTTTCCCGGGCGGCAACCTGACCAACTACGTCACCTATGGCGACCCGGTCGGCAATTACAGCGCGACGCCGCGGAACTACGAGGGCGCGTTCCTGTTCGACACGGACATCCGCCGCGTCGGCGATCCGACATACATCGACATCGCCAACGGCGCCCTCGGACCGCTGGAGCGCCGGCTGCTGATCACGGCGACGGAGAAGTTCGACGTCACCTCCCGCAGCTTCGATCCGGCTCTCGGCTTCGCGGAGGTGGGCGCCCTCGCAGCCGTCTTCCATCCGCTGACCTTCTACGGCGACCAGTTCTCGCCGTCCCTCAATGCCGGGGCGCCGGTCCAGGTCGATGCGAGCCGGGTCATCGCCGGCACGGAGTACCTGAGCCTCTACGGCGATCTCCTCGACCGCAGCGGGCTGGTCAGCGACGCGTTCTATAATATTCGCTACGCCGACGTGCGGGCGGCGGGGGTCGATCCCGAGGCGCATTACGCGCGCGACGGCTGGCGGGAGGGCCGCGACCCGAACCCGTTCTTCTCCACCCTCGGCTACCGCGCCGCAAACCCGGCCGTCACGACCGACCCGCTCGCCCAGTACGACGCGGACGGATGGCGGACGGGCCGCGATCCGGGCGCGAATTTCGACACGCGGCTCTACCTCGAGCGCAATCCCGACGTCCGGGCGGCCGGCATCGACCCGCTGGCGCATTACCTCGATTACGGCCGCTACGAGGGCCGGGCGACGTATGCGGCGATCGGCGAGGTCGCGGACCTCGCCGCCGCCCGCGGCTTCGACGCGGAATATTATCTGCTCGCCAATGCCGACGTTGCGGCGGCGGCCCTGACGACGGGGGATCCCCTCGCCTACGCGAAGACCCACTACGACACCTATGGCTGGCGCGAGGGGCGCGACGGCAACGCGGTCTTCGACACGGAGGGCTACCTGGCGGCCTATGCCGACGTGAAGGCCGCGGGGGTCGATCCCCTGGCGCATTACGCGCGGGACGGCTGGCGGGAGGGCCGCGACCCGTCGAAGGCCTTCGACACCAAGCTCTACCTGGCGCAGAACCCCGACGTGGCGCGGGCAGGCATCGATCCCCTGCTCCACTACCTGTCCTACGGGATCTACGAGGGCCGCGCGGCCCCGGCGGACGGAGCGTTCAGCTAAGCAGATTTCGCAAAAGTGGCTGCCGGTTTTGCGGCAAAAATCTGCGACAAAACAAGAGCCTAAGCGGACGAAGCGTTGGCCTGCCAACGCAAGTCTGCTTAGGGCATTCTCCGACGAAGCGGATACCGGTTCGTCGGAGGTATGCGGCAAAACAAGCACTTGGAGAGCTTCACGATGGCAACGCGATCGTGACGTGCTCTCAAGGCGGCGTCGCGGCGGTCGCGCAGCCCTCACCCTGCGCCGGGCCCGAACACCCGCCTGCGCCGCAGCCGGGACGGCAGGGCCGGGATCGACGGCGAGGTGTGCCAGGTCGCGCGCGCGTCGAGGCCGTCCCACGCCTCCGACGCCTCGGGATGCGCGAGGCGAAACAGCAGCTCCTCGGCGATGCGCCGCGGATCCGCGAAGGAGGTGAGCTGCCGGTGCTCGCCCTGGACGGAGACCAGGCCCTGCGGATGGTAGTAGCGCGACCGGTTGCCCTTGAGGGCGTCGATCAGCAGGTAGGTCGCGTTGATGTCCGGGTGCGGGCTCAGCACGATCATCGACCGGCCCGGCGGCGCGAACAGGGCGGTGTGCAGGGCCGATCCCAGGCCCGCGATGATCGTCCGGCGCCGGGCCAGCAGCCGGACCTGCTCGTCGAAGGTCAGCGTCTCGGGGTGGACGACGTCGATCCCCTCCCGGCTCAGCAGGTCGGCAAGCTCGCCCTCGTTCTCGATGCGCTGCACGTAGTCGGTGAGCCGCGCCTTCGACAGGTAGACCGGCCGGGCCTCCGCGTCGACCGGGACGCCATCGAGCGAGGCGCGCCCGACTGCCTCCCCGAGGGCGGCCATGACCGGATGGGCGCAGGCCATCTCCACCAGCGCCGGTGCGACGACGGTGAGGCGCCGGATGCGGACCGGACGGTCGAAGACCGTGAGGTCGGCCAGCCGCAGCCCGAGGCGGCCGAGGATCTCGGTCACGAAGGGGCGCCCGGCCAGGAGATCGTGCCCGCCGAAATAGCCGTGGCACAGCAGCGTCGGCCGGTCGCGGCCGTCCTCGAGCATCGGCCAGAACCGGGCCAGCGTGTTGACGATGAAGTGCCCGTAATGGGGATTGAGCTGGCCGAGATAGAGGTAGTGCGCCTCGGGCGCGTCCTCGACCGGGCCGGACAGGCCCTGCGGCCACGCCGTCACCTGGTGCTGGAGCTGCCGCTCCGGCCCGAGGTAATCCACGCTCTCCTCGACGATCCGGCGCTCCGCGTCGAACACGCCCCAGGCTCCGTCATGGTCGAAGGGCAGGTAATGGGCGTTCTCCACCACGCGCAGGCGCGGCGGCTCCGGCGCGATCCGCACCCCGCCCGCGATGCCGAAGGTCCGTCTCAGCGCTCGCCGCATGCCCGCCTGCTCTCCGTCCCGCCTGCTCTCGCGTGCCGCCCCTCGGCCCTCATCGTGCCTCGTCCAGTTCGTCGTCCGGATCGTCGCCGGTCGGGCCCGTCCGGCGCGCGACGACCGTGTAGCAGGGGCGCGGGGTGCCGAGATGGGGCTGGCGGTGGTGGTGCACGGCCGAGTCCGCGAAGCCGAGGATCGCCAGGATCTCCCGCACGGTCTCGGGCGGCAGGCGCCACCACGTGCCCCATCCCTCCGGCCGGTGCGGCCGCGGCACGAAGAAGGCCGGCCGGCGCGAGAGCCGGGCGAGGTCGCGCAGCCAGGAGCGCCGCGACGCCGCGACGTCGGTGACGATCATGGTCTCGCGGGAGAACCGCGCGGCGGCGTGGAGGCCGCGGAACGGGTCGCGCAGGCTAGGCAGCGCCTGGTTCATCACCACGATGTCGGCGGGGCCGACGAGGTCCGGGATCGCGGTGGCCGTCCCGCGCGCCAGCCGGATCCGCGACCCGAGGGCGCGGTGGCTGAACCAGTACGCCCGGCGGATCGCGTCGAGATGCTGGTCGAGCTGCCGGCGCGTCGTCGCGGCGTCGTGCTGCGGGAACGGGACGATGTCCCAGGCGCGGCCGTCCGCCCCGTCGAGGCAGACCACCTCCGCCCCCCGCATCTCCATCTCGAAGCCGAGGAAGCCGCTGTCGCAGCCGACATGGAGCACCCGCTTGCCGTCCACCGCGACGAAGCCGAGGCAGTCCTCGACGGCGGCGCGCATGTCCCACTGGCCGGGCATCGTCCCGTATCCCGGAAGGTCGATCGCGTGGGTGAAGAAGCAGCCGTCGAGGCTGTCGACCGGCCGGGGCGCGCAGAAGATGTCGCTCGGAGGCGTGAGAGGGGCGGACGACATCGTTTCCCATGCTGCGCTTGGCGGGGGACGGCGGGGAGGCCGGCCGGACCACGGAAGATCCCTGCCTCGGATCCACGCGACGGCCGCCGGCTTTACAGCACGGGACGCGCCTCGGAAATCGGGCCCCGCCATGGGGCGGGGCCCGCCCGGACCGGAGGGGGCTCCGCCCGGTCCCTTCCCGCGCCCGCCGAAACCCGCTACGCCTCGCAGCATCATGCCGACCCCATCCTCCTCGACCGCCCCCTCGCCCGTCGCCGTCGCGGCCGGCTCCGTCCGCTTCGGCAACCACCTGCCGCTGAGCCTGATCGCCGGCCCCTGCGCCCTGGAGAGCCGCGCCCACGCCCTCGAGGTCGCCGTCGCCCTCAAGGAGATGACGGCCTCCCTCGGGATCGGCCTCGTCTTCAAGTCCTCGTTCGACAAGGCCAACCGCACCTCGGCCGGGTCGAGCCGGGGCATCGGCCTCGATCAGGCCTTGCCGATCTTCGCCGAGATCCGCGAGACCCTGGGGCTGCCGGTCGTCACCGACGTGCACGAGGCCGGCCATTGCGCGGCGGCCGCGCAGGCCGTCGACGTGCTGCAGATCCCGGCCTTCCTGTGCCGGCAGACCGACCTCCTGCTGGCGGCGGCTGCCACCGGCCGGGTGGTCAACGTCAAGAAGGGGCAGTTCCTCGCCCCCTGGGACATGGCCCATGTCGCGGCCAAGATCACCGGGGCGGGCAACCCCAACGTGCTGCTCACCGAGCGCGGCGCCTCCTTCGGCTACAACACGCTCGTCTCGGACATGCGCGCCCTGCCGATCATGGCGCAGGTGAGCGGCGGCCTGCCGGTGGTGTTCGACGCCACCCATTCGGTGCAGCAGCCCGGCGGCCAGGGCGCCACCTCCGGCGGCCAGCGCGAGTTCGTGCCGGTGCTGGCCCGGGCCGCGGTGGCGGTGGGGGTCGCGGGCGTGTTCATCGAGACCCATCCCGATCCCGACACGGCGCCCTCCGACGGGCCCAACATGGTGCCGTTGCGGCAGATGCCGGCGCTGCTGGCCGAGCTCCAGGCCTTCGACCGGCTCGCCAAGGACTCCCTCGCCAAAGCCCGACACGCGGACGGGGCCGGCGACTGACGGGGCGGCGGCGATGCAGGCCGCACCCGACTCGCCCTCCCGCCTGATCGCGGTCCTGGCCGCGGGGGGCTTCGCCAGCACCTTCGCCGGCCGGGTGGTCGAGCCGCTGGTCGGCGTGCTCGCCCGCGACCTCGCGAGCCCGCCCGCCACCGTGGCTTTGCTCTCCACCGCCTTCGCGCTGCCCTACGCGCTGATCCAGCCGATCCTCGGGCCGGTCGGCGACGCGCTCGGCAAGGAGCGGGTGGTGGTGGCCTGCCTGTTCGTGCTGACCCTGGCGCTCGCGGCCTGCGCGTTCACCGGCGACATCGGTACCCTGTTCGGCCTGCGCATGGTCGCGGGCGCCGCGGCCGGCGGGGTGATCCCGCTCTCGCTCGCCATGATGGGCGACCGCATCCCGATGGAGCGGCGCCAGGTCGCGATCGGCCGCTTCCTCGTCGCGGTGATCCTCGGCCAGCTCTCGGGCTCCACCATCGCCGGGCTGATCGAGGGCGCGATCGGCTGGCGCGGGGTGTTCTGGCTCGCCGCCGGGGTCGGGGCGGCGGGGCTGACGGGCGTCGCCCTCGGCTTCGCCCGGCGCCTGCGTGCTGCCAGCGGGCGCTTCGCGCTCGCCCCGGCGCTGGCGCGCTACCGCACCATCCTGCGCAACCCCCGCGCCCGGGTGCTGTTCTGCGCCGTCTTCGTCGAGGCGATCGCGGTGTTCGGCATCTTCCCCCACCTCGCCCACCTGATCGAGGCGCGGGGCGAGGGCGGGCCGAAGGAGGCCGGGCTGGTGCTGGCGGGCTTCGCCGCCGGGGGCCTGATCTACTCGCTCACCGTCGGGCTCCTGCTGCGCTTCCTCGGCCAGACCCGGATGCTGATGGCCGGCGGCGCGGTCTCGGGCGCCGCCTTGACGGTCGTCGGCTTCGCCGGCGCCTGGCAGACCGACGCGGCGGCGCTCGTGGCCCTCGGCCTCGGCTTCTACATGCTGCACAACACCTTCCAGGTGCAGGTGACCGAGGTGGTGCCGGAGGCCCGGGCCTCGGCGGTGGCGCTCCACGCCTTCTCGTTCTTCTGCGGCCAGGCCCTCGGCGTCGCGGTGCTGGGATTCGGCCTCACGGCCCTCGGGCAGCTGCCGGCGCTCGTGCTGTGTGCCGCCGCGATCCTGGTCCTCGGGCTCGTCACCGCCCGCCGGCTGGCCCGCGCCGGCTGACGGCCGGCGAAGGATGTCGGGTGCCGGGCGCCAGTTCAGCCCGAGTTCAGGCGGCCGGCCCCAGGATCAGAGCCAGTCACGCCCCCTGCTGCGAGGATCGGACACCCGATCCGGCGCGGCGGATGCGGGCGGTCCCGGACCGGACGATTGCGGGAACCCTTCACGGCCGAGCCGGTTATCCGGGTCATATGGCTTGAACGAAAGCAGGAGATCAACGATGCGCAAGCTGGCGATCATCCCGGCCCTCGCCGTCGCCCTAGGCGCGATGTCCACCATCGCCCCCTCCCCGGCCCAGGCCCAGGGCTGGCGCGGTCACGGCTACGGCCATGGCGGATACGGCCACGGCTATGGCCGCGGCTATGCCGGCCGGCCCTACGCCTATGGCGGGCGTCGCCGCGGCATCTCGCCGGGCGCCGCGGTCGGCCTCGGCATCGCGGGTGCGGCGGTCGGCGCGATCGGCGCCGCGGCCGCGGCCGATGCGGCCCGCCGCAACGGCTACGGCTATTACGGCGCCCCGGCCCCGGCCTACGGGTATGGCTACGGCTACTGAGATCTAAGCGGCATCTAACTACGGGAGGGGCGGCCGGGGTGACCCGGCCGCCCTTTCTCGTTGTCGGCCGAAGTCGTCAGCCGAGTGGGTCGTCAGCCCCTGGCCCGGTAGGGCGGCACGCCCTGGTCGGGCAGCCAGACCGAGGCCGGCGGCGTGCCGGTCTGCCAGAACACGTCGATCGGGATGCCGCCGCGCGGGTACCAGTAGCCGCCGATGCGCAGGTACCGCGGTTCCAGCAGAGCGGTCAGCCGGCGGCCGATGCCGACGGTGCAATCCTCGTGGAAGGCGCCGTGATCGCGGAAGCTGTGCAGGTAGAGCTTCAGCGACTTCGACTCGACCAGCCACCGGTCCGGCACGTAGTCGATCACCAGGATGGCGAAGTCGGGCTGTCCGGTGACCGGGCAGAGCGAGGTGAATTCCGGCGCGGTGAAGCGGGCACAGTAATCGGTATCCGGATGCGGGTTCGGCACCCGGTCGAGCTGAGCCTCGTCGGGCGTGCGCGGCTGGGCGGTGGGCTGACCGAGCTGCCGGGCGTGGCGCGCGATGTCCGGATCCGTGACGTCTTGGTTCGTGATGTTCTGGGTCATGCCCGCCCTATAGACCCGCGCGGGCCCGCGTGAAACCGCTCGCGCCGGCGCAGGTCAGTCCCGGTGCGGGACGATCCCGGCCTCGACGCTCTTCCCCAGCACCGCACCCTTGGGCGGCTTGCCGCAGGCGGCATCTTGGCCGATAAGCCGCGCGAACGCCTGCAAGCCTGCCCGAGAGATCCTCTCATGACCGCGATCACCAACATCGCCGCCCGCCAGATCCTCGACAGCCGGGGCAACCCCACCGTCGAGGTCGACGTCCTCCTGGAGGACGGCTCCTTCGGCCGCGCCGCGGTGCCGTCGGGCGCCTCGACCGGCGCCCACGAGGCGGTGGAGCTGCGCGACGGCGACAAGTCCCGCTACGGCGGCAAGGGCGTGCTGAAGGCCGTCGAGGCGGTCAACGGCGAGATCCTGGACGCGATCGGCGGCATGGACGCCGAGGAGCAGGCCGCCATCGACGAGGCGATGATCGAGCTCGACGGCACGCCGAACAAGGCGCGTCTCGGCGCCAACGCGATCCTGGGCGTCTCGCTCGCCGTCGCCAAGGCCGCCGCCGAGGCCTCCGGCCTGCCGCTCTACCGCTATGTCGGCGGCACCCAGGCCCGGATCCTGCCGGTCCCGATGATGAACATCATCAACGGCGGCGCGCATGCCGACAACCCGATCGACTTCCAGGAATTCATGATCATGCCGGTGGGCGCCGACTCGCTCGCCGAGGCGGTGCGCTGGGGCGCCGAGGTGTTCCACACCCTCAAGGGCGCCCTGAAGAAGGCCGGCCACAACACCAATGTCGGCGACGAGGGCGGCTTCGCCCCCAACCTCCCCTCGGCGGAAGCCGCCCTCGACTTCGTGATGGACTCGATCCGCGCCGCCGGCTTCGAGCCCGGCCGCGACATCGTCATCGCCCTCGATTGCGCCGCCACCGAGTTCTTCAAGAACGGCTCGTACGTCTACGAGGGCGAGGGCCAGACCCGCGACCCGGAGGCCCAGGCCGCCTACCTTGCCAAGCTCGTCGACGCCTACCCGATCCTGTCGATCGAGGACGGCATGTCGGAGGACGACTGGGCCGGCTGGAAGGCGCTGACCGACAAGGTCGGGAACCGCTGCCAGCTCGTCGGCGACGACCTGTTCGTCACCAACGTGACGCGCCTGTCGGAGGGCATCTCGAAGGGCACGGCCAACTCGATCCTGGTGAAGGTCAACCAGATCGGCTCGCTCACCGAGACCCTGGCCGCCGTCGACATGGCCCACCGCGCCGGCTACACCGCGGTGATGTCGCACCGCTCCGGCGAGACCGAGGACGCGACCATCGCCGACCTCGCCGTCGCAACCAATTGCGGGCAGATCAAGACCGGCTCGCTCGCCCGCTCGGACAGACTGGCCAAGTACAACCAGCTCATCCGCATCGAGGAGGGCCTCGGCTCGCAGGCCCGCTATCTCGGCCGCGGCGCCCTGAAGGTCGGCTGATCCTCGTCGCGGAGGGGCCGTCCGGCCCCTCCCGAACGCCGAAAGGATCACGCGTCGCAGGCCGCCTCCGGGCGGCCTTTTCTGTGGGCGCGCAGGGCCTGGAGCGGCGCGAACACCACGACGTTGCCGGCGAGCACCAGGGCGAAGCCGAGGCTTGCCAGCGGCGTCACCCGGTACCCCTCCGCGAAGACCGAGATCGTCAGCGCCACGACCGGGAACAGCACGGTCATGTAGGCCGCCTTCTCGGGCCCGATCCGGTGCACCACCGTCAGGTAGGCGGTGAAGCCGATCACCGAGCCGGGGATCGCCAGGTAGAGGAGCGCCCCCACGTAGGCCGGCGACGGGTCGAAGCCGAAGGGCACGCCGCGTAAGGAGGCGACCCCCGCCACGAGAGCCGCGCCGTAGAGCATGCCGTAGGCGTTCACCGTGGCGACGGGCAGGCCGTGGCGCTGGTTGCGGGCCGAGACGAGGTTCCCGGCCGAGAAGAACCAGGTTCCGAGCAGCGCCAGGCCGAGGCCGATCGCCGTGTCCCGGTCGAGGGCGGTGCCGATGAGCGTGTCCCGGAACAGGCAGGCGATGCCGAGAAGTCCGATTACGGCGCCTGCCAGCACCCGCGGCGCCGGCCGGCGGCGGTGAAACAGGTACGCATTGGCGACGTTGAAGATCGTCGCGGCCGAGAACACCACCGAGACGATCCCGCTCGGGACCGAGCGCGTGGCGAGGTAGAAGCAGGCGAAGTTGCAGGAGAACAGGCACAGCGCCTGCAGGAGCACGAAGGGCTGGTGGCGCCACGGGATGGTCTTGAGCCGCCCGGTGAGGGCGAGGCCGGCGGCCAGGACCGCGCCGGCGAGGGCGAAGCGGTAGGCGATCGACGCCTCGAAGGCGACGGCACCGAGCTGGTGCTTGATGGCGATCCAGGTCGTGCCCCAGATGAGCACGGTCAGGGCGTAGAGGAAGGCGGTCACGGTGGTCGGGTTCCGATCCGGCTGGTGCGAGGGCCCCGGATAGGCGAGCCCGGACCGGCCGGCTTCCCGGTTCCGGCGGCGGCGTTGTCCATTCTTGGGGCTTTGTCGATTCTTGCGGCTTTGTCGATTCTTGGGGCTTTCTCGGGTCTTGTCCCGGACCCGGTCGCGCGGTCACGGCCGCGATCGGTTGCGGGGAGCCGCGTGCAGCCCCTAGGGTCGTGCCGCGACTTCCTCCTGGCGCAGATGTCTGGCGCGAGACCGTGACCGAGCTGAACCCCGATGTCCGCGATGCCCTCTCCCGCACCGGCGCGGCGCTCCTGCGCAGCGCCGAGATCGGGCGCGGGCTGTCGCTGGCCGAGTGGCAGAACCGCGACAACCGCGCCCGCTACGACCGCCCGGACCACCACACCCTGAGCCTCTACCTCGAAGGCGGCGAGGGCGTGGTGCGCGAGGACGGCGCCGTGTCGGGCGGCGGGCCGGACAAGCTCTGCCTCCTGCCCGCCGGCCACGAGAGCCGGTGGCTGATCGGCGGTCCGTTGCGGATGGTCCATCTCTACGTCGCGCCCGAGACCCTGGCCTACCAGGCGGTGAGCGCCCTCGACGTCGATCCCCGCACGATCTCCCTGCGCGAGCTGACCTTCGCGGAGGATCCCGCCACCGCGATGCTGGTGCGCGGCGCCGTGCTGCCCCTCGACTGGGGGGCGGGCGCCGACCGGATGGCGCTCGGCGCCGCCTGCCACCTCCTGCTCCACGCCCTCCTGCGGCGCCATGCCGGCCCGGGCGCGGAGCGGGCGGTGAAGGGCGGCCTCGCGCCCGCCGTCCGGCGCCGCGTCGCGGAGCTGATCGAGGCGCGGCTCGCCGAGGCGCTGAGCCTGGAGGTGCTGGCCGAGGCGGCGGGCCTCAGCACCTTCCACTTCGCCAAGATGTTCAAGGCGAGCTTCGGCCTGGCGCCGCACCGCTACGTGACCGAGCGGCGGATCGCCCGGGCCAAGGACCTCCTCGCCAGGGATTTGTCCGGGCGGTGGGTGAGCCTCGCCGAGGTCGCGCTCGCCTGCGGATTCGCCTCGCAGAGCCATTTCACCCGCCGCTTCGCCCAGGCGACCGGCCTCACGCCCGCGGCGTGGCGGGGCGCTTCGTGAGGCTTTGAGCCTTCCTTAACCCTCCCGCCCCATCCTTCCCCGCATGGTAGTTCGTCGTCGCGCCCGTGCCGTCCTGTTGCCGCTCGGCCTTTACGCCGTGTCGATCCTCGTGGTCGGCTACTTCCTGCACGAGGCCGAGAGCGGAAGCCGCGGCCTTGAGGCGAAGAGAGCCCTGAAGATCCAGGCCTACGGCCTGCAGCAGGAGCTCGACGCCACCAAGGCCGACCGGACCGAGTGGGAGCGCCGTGTGGCCCTCTTGCGCAGCGACCAGATCGACCGCGACCTCCTGGAGGAGCGGGCCCGGGTCGTGCTCGGCCGCGTCCATCCCAACGACGTCGTCATCATCACTCCCTGATTCTTGCCCTGATCCTGGCCCCGATCCCCGCGACGGACTTCATCCCGGCAGCGGCTTTCGGCCCCGAACCGCTCGATTTGCGCCGCCACCTGCCCTAAAACCGCTCCCACAAAGGTAGCAGCCGGGAGGGTGCCGATGGATGCCGCGAAAGAGGCGCGCCGCGGGAGCGACAAGACCCGCGAGAAGGCGGCCCCGCCGCCCGCGGCCTCGAACGTGCCGGCCTTCAGCCGCGACGAGGACCTGCACGCCTATCGCGAGATGCTGCTGATCCGCCGCTTCGAGGAGAAGGCCGGACAGCTCTACGGCATGGGCCTGATCGGCGGCTTCTGCCACCTCTATATCGGCCAGGAGGCCGTGGTGATCGGGGTCCAGATGGCCTCGAAGGACGGCGATCAGGTCATCACCGGCTACCGCGACCACGGCCACATGCTGGCCTGCGGCATGGAGCCGAAGGGCGTGATGGCTGAGCTCACCGGCCGCAAGGGAGGCTATTCCCGCGGCAAGGGCGGCTCGATGCACATGTTCTCCCGCGAGAAGAACTTTTATGGCGGCCACGGCATCGTCGGCGCCCAGGTCTCGCTCGGCACCGGCATCGGCTTTGCCAACAAGTACCGCGGCGACGGCGCGGTCAGCCTGACCTATATGGGCGACGGCGCGGCCAACCAGGGCCAGGTCTACGAGAGCTTCAACATGGCGCAGCTGTGGAAGCTGCCCGTGGTCTACGTGATCGAGAACAACCGCTACGCCATGGGCACCTCGGTCTCGCGGGCCTCGGCCCAGACCGACTTCTCCAAGCGCGGCGTCTCCTTCGGCATCCCGGGCGAGCAGGTCGACGGCATGGACGTCCGCGCCGTGCGCGAGGCGGCGACGCGGGCGATCGCCCATGCCCGCGACGGCGAGGGCCCCTACATCCTCGAGATGCAGACCTACCGCTACCGCGGCCACTCGATGTCCGATCCGGCCAAATACCGGACCAAGGACGAGGTCGCCCGCATGCGCGAGGAATCCGACCCGATCGAGCAGGTCCGCAAGCGCCTGCTCGGGCCCCACAAGGTGGCGGAGGACGAGATCAAGGCGGTCGACGCCAAGGTGCGGGAGATCGTGAACGAATCGGCGGAGTTCGCCACCAGCGACCCCGAGCCCGATCCGTCCGAGCTCTGGACCGACATCCTGCTCTGACCGCGCGGCCCTGACGTCCCCGGCCGTCCGCGTCGCGGACGGCGATCCCGCGCCCGCCCCTCTCCCGGATCGACAGAGTACCCCATGGCGACCGACATCCTGATGCCCGCCCTCTCGCCGACGATGGAGCAGGGCAAGCTCGCGAAGTGGCTCAAGAAGGAGGGCGACCCGGTCAAGGCCGGCGACATCCTGGCCGAGATCGAGACCGACAAGGCCACCATGGAGGTCGAGGCGGTCGACGAGGGCGTGCTCGCCAAGATCCTGGTCGCCGACGGCACCGACAACGTCGCGGTCAACACCCCGATCGCGGTGCTCGCCGAGGAGGGCGAGGACCCGAAGGGCGTCCAGGCCGGCGGCGCGAAGGCGAACGGCAAGGATAAGGAAGAGGGCCAGAAGGCGCCCGCCCCCGACATGCACGCCGAGGGCCAGGCCGAGCGCCCCGCCCCCGCGGCGAAGACCGAGGACGACAAGCCGGTGGGCAAGCCGCCGGCGCCGGCGGTGATCACCAACCGCGGCCAGGACCCGGCGATGGCCGAGATCCCCGAGGGCACCGAGATGGTGACCCAGACCGTCCGCGAGGCCCTGCGCGACGCGATGGCCGAGGAGATGCGCCGCGACGACAAGGTCTTCGTGATGGGCGAGGAGGTCGCCGAGTACCAGGGCGCCTACAAGATCACGCAAGGGCTATTGCAGGAATTCGGCGCGAAGCGCGTCGTCGACACCCCGATCACCGAGCACGGCTTCGCCGGCGTCGGCGTCGGCGCGGCGTTCACGGGCCTGCGGCCGATCGTCGAGTTCATGACCTTCAACTTCGCCATGCAGGCGATCGACCAGATCATCAACTCGGCAGCCAAGACCCTCTACATGTCCGGCGGCCAGCTCGGCTGCCCGATCGTGTTCCGCGGCCCCAACGGCGCGGCGGCGCGCGTCGGCGCCCAGCACAGCCACGACTACGCCGCTTGGTACTCCAACGTGCCGGGCCTGAAGGTGGTCATGCCCTACACCGCCTCCGACGCGAAGGGCCTGCTGAAGAGCGCGATCCGCGACCCGAACCCGGTGGTGTTCCTCGAGAACGAGATCCTCTACGGCCAGTCCTTCCCGGTGCCGAAGCTCGACGACTTCACGGTGCCGATCGGCAAGGCCAAGGTGCATCGCGAAGGCAAGGACGTGACGATCGTCTCGTTCGGCATCGGCATGACCTACGCCCTCAAGGCCGCCCACGAGCTCGCCGAGGCCGGGATCGACGCCGAGGTGATCGACCTGCGCACCATCCGGCCGATGGATTCGCAGACGGTGGTCGAATCGGTGAAGAAGACCGGCCGCTGCGTCACCGTCGAGGAGGGTTTTCCGCAATCCGGCATCGGCGCCGAGATCGCCGCGCGCCTGATGGTCGACGCCTTCGACTACCTCGATGCCCCGGTCCTGCGCATCACCGGCAAGGATGTGCCGATGCCGTATGCCGCGAACCTGGAGAAGCTCGCCCTGCCGAACGTCGCCGAGGTGATCGAGGCGGCCAAGGCCGTCTGCTACCGGTGAACCCCATGACCGACGACGAGCCCCGTTTCGAGGCCCTCGACGTACCCCCCGACGCCCTGGAGCAGGGCGGCATCGAGGTCCTGCGCGCCGCCGTGGTCGACGGCGCGGTGAGCGTCGCGCTGCGCCGCTCCTTTGAGGACCCGGCGACCTGGGGCCGGCTCCTCATCGACCTCGCCCGCCAGGCTGCCGTGGTCTATGCCCGCGAGACCGAGCTGTCCGAGGAGGAGGCCTTCGCGCGCATCCGCGCCGGGATGGAGGCCGAGAGCCTCGATCCCGAGCGCTTCAACTGAGGCTCGCGATGGCCGAGGCCGCGCCGCTTTGGGCTACCTATGCCGACCTCGAGGCGGTGCCGGACCACCTCGTGGCCGAGATCGTCGACGGCAGGCTGGAGACGCATCCGAGGCCGCGGCCGCGGCACGGCGCGGCCGCCGTCGAGCTTGCCTCGGAACTGACCCCGCCATTCCGGCGCGGCCGCGGCGGTCCGGGCGGGTGGATCTTCATCATCGAGCCCGAACTGCATCTCGGGCCGCACGTGGTCGTTCCCGATCTCGCCGGGTGGCGCCGCGAGCGGCTGCCGGCCGAGCCGGAGGCCGCCTACATCGAGACCCCACCGGACTGGGTCTGCGAGATCCTGTCCCCCTCCACGGCTCGCCTCGATCGCGGGCCGAAGCGGCGGATCTACGCCGAGGCCGGTGTCGGCCATCTCTGGCTGCTCGATCCCACGGACGGCGTGCTCGAGGGCTTCGCCCTGACCGGCGGCCGCTGGCTGCTGCTGGGTACCGTCGAGCGCGGCGAAACGGTTGCCCTTCCGCCCTTCGACGCCGTCTCCTTCCCGCTCGACGATCTGTTTCCCTTCGACGATCCGGCCGCCCCTCCTCCCGCCGAGACCTGAATCCATGCCGATCAACGTGCTGATGCCCGCCCTCTCGCCGACCATGGAGAAGGGCAACCTCGCCAAGTGGCTCAAGAAGGAGGGCGACACCGTCAAGTCGGGCGACGTGCTCGCCGAGATCGAGACCGACAAGGCGACGATGGAGGTCGAGGCGGTCGACGAGGGCGTGCTCGCCAAGATCGTGGTGCCGGAGGGCACCGCCGACGTGCCGGTCAACGACCTCATCGCCCTCATCGCCGAGGAGGGCGAGGATCCGGGCAGCGTGCAGGCCGGCGGCGACGGGCCGAAGGCGGAGGCGCCCGCCAAGGGCGAGGCTCCCGCATCCGGCAAGCCCCAGGCGCCGGCCGGCAACGAGACGCCCGGCGGCGGTACGATGTCCTACGAGCGGATCGACACCGCGCCGGAAGGCGCGCGGCCGTCGACAGGTCCGTCCGCCGGCAAGCCGAACGGCGCGGCAGCGGCGGCCCCCGGCGGCCGCCTGTTCGCCTCGCCGCTGGCCCGCCGCATCGCCAAGCAGGAAGGCGTCGACCTCGCCGCTTTGCAGGGCTCGGGCCCGCACGGGCGGATCATCGAGCGCGATGTCCGCGCCGCCCTCGAGGGTGGGACGGCCAAGCCCGCGCCCCAGCCCGCCAAGGACGCCCCCGCCCCGGCGGCGAAGCCCGAGCCGGCGCAAGCCCGGACGCCCGCTGCGGCCGCCCCGCCCTCCGGTCTCTCGGCCAAGCAGGTGATGGGGATGTTCGAGCCGGGCTCCTACGAGGAGGTGCCCCTCGACGGCATGCGCAAGACCATCGCCAAGCGCCTGGTCGAGTCGAAGCAGACCGTCCCGCACTTCTACCTCTCCCTCGACGTCGAGCTCGACGCGCTGCTCTCCTTGCGCGAGCAGGTCAATGCCGGGGCGACGAAGGACAAGGACGGCAAGCCAGCCTTCAAGCTCTCGGTCAACGACTTCGTCATCAAGGCGCTGGCGCTCGCCCTGCAGCGGGTGCCGGCGGCGAATGCCGTCTGGGCCGAAGACCGCATCCTGCGCTTCCGCCACTCCGATGTCGGCGTCGCGGTGGCGATCGACGGCGGTCTGTTCACGCCGGTGATCCGCCGCGCGGAGCAGAAAACCCTCTCGACCATCTCGGCCGAGATGAAGGACCTCGCCGCCCGCGCCCGCACCAGGAAGCTCAAGCCCGAGGAGTACCAGGGCGGCACCACCGCGGTGTCGAATCTCGGCATGTTCGGCATCAAGTCGTTCGGCGCAGTCATCAACCCGCCCCACGGCACCATCCTGGCGGTCGGCGCCGGCGAGGCCCGGGTGGTGGCGAAGAACGGCGCCCCCGCGGTGGTGCAGGCGATGACGGTGACGCTGTCCTGCGACCACCGGGTGGTCGACGGGGCGCTGGGCGCCGAATTGCTCGCCGCCTTCAACGGGCTGATCGAGAGCCCGATGGGCATGCTGGTCTGAGGACCGCCGCCCCGTGTCACTCTCGGATCGACTGCCGGAGACCTGAATGTCCGACACCTACGACGTCCTCATCATCGGCGCCGGCCCCGGCGGTTACGTTGCGGCGATCCGGGCCGCGCAGCTCGGCTTCAAGACGGCGGTGGTGGACCGCGAGCATTTGGGGGGCATCTGCCTCAACTGGGGTTGCATCCCCACCAAGGCGCTGCTCCGCTCGGCCGAGATCTACCATTACATGCAGCACGCCAAGGATTACGGCCTGACGGCGGAGAATGTCGGGTTCGATACGGCCGCCATCGTCAAGCGCTCGCGCGGCGTGTCCGGCCGGCTCAACGGCGGCGTCGGCATGCTGCTGAAGAAGAACAAGGTCGACGTGATCTGGGGCGAGGCCGCGATCGAGGCAGCGCCGAACGGCAACGAGGCCGGCCGGGTCACGGTGCGGGAGACGACGCGCGCGGAAGCCCCGAAGGGCGCCAAGGGCGCGGGCACCTACGGGGCCAGGCACATCGTCGTGGCGACCGGCGCGCGCCCGCGGGCGATTCCCGGCATCGAGCCGGACAGACGCCAGATCTGGACCTACTACGAGGCCATGGTGCCGGACAAGATGCCGAAGAGCCTCCTGGTGATGGGCTCGGGCGCGATCGGCATCGAGTTCGCCTCGTTCTACCGCACCATGGGGGCCGAGGTGACGGTGGTGGAATTGCTGCCGCAGATCCTGCCGGTGGAGGATTCCGAGATCGCCGCCCATGCCCGCAAGCGCTTCGAGAAGCAGGGCATCAAGATCCTCACCGGCGCCAAGGTGACCAAGGTCGCGAAGGGCGGCGATACGGTGACCGCCACGGTCGAGACCGAGGGCGGCAAGGCGCAGGAGATCACGGCGGAGAGGATGATCTCCGCGGTCGGCGTCGTCGGCAACATCGAGGGTCTCGGGCTGGAGAAACTCGGCGTCGCGATCGAGCGCGGCATCGTCGCCACCGACGGGCTCGGGCGCACCAACGTGCCGGGGATCTACGCCATCGGCGACGTCGCCGGTCCGCCGATGCTGGCCCACAAGGCCGAGCACGAGGGCGTGATCTGCGTCGAGACGATCAAGGGCCTGCACACCCACCCGATGGACAAGGGCAAGATCCCGGGCTGCACCTACTGCCAGCCGCAGATCGCCTCGGTCGGCCTCACCGAGGCCAAGGCCAAGGAGCAGGGCTTCGACGTGCGGGTCGGCCGCTTCCCCTTCGCGGGCAACGGCAAGGCGATCGCGCTCGGCGAGCCCGACGGCCTGGTGAAGACGGTCTTCGACCGCAAGACCGGCCAACTGCTCGGCGCCCACATGGTCGGGGCCGAGGTGACGGAGCTGATCCAGGGCTACGTCGTGGCGATGAACCTCGAGACCACCGAGGAAGAGCTGATGCACACGGTCTTCCCGCACCCGACCCTCAGCGAGATGATGCACGAGAGCGTGCTCGATGCGTATGGGCGGGTGATCCACGCGTAGGACGGAAGGACGCGCGAAAACCCTCTTGGAACAGACTGTTAGTGGCCTGAAGCTACGCGCGGATTGGGCTGATGGTCAAGCCTCCAAGGGGGTCGATCTGACGCTGCGAGTGGGCGCAGTGTGCCAAAATTGTGCCAGCGAAGCCCCCTCCTTTAACGAGGTTGCAGTGGCACATGGGACCGCTCGGCATGGGTTTCGCGATGGCCATCCGCGCCCGCACATCGACGTTGCCAAGCAGGCCGCTGCAGAGCTTGAGAGCCTCGAACCCGCTCAAATGCGAGCTTCCAACGCCCCGCCGGACTGGTACCGGGTGAAGACGAACTGCCATACAGCATCTACCTTCCCCTCCCAGATGTCCTCGCTGTAGGGGTCTTCGGGAAGGTCGTTCAGGGTGAAGCGGATGGTGGACTGAACGGTCGCTCTGGGTCTCACCCTGAGCTGCCAGCCGGCAACGCGAAGGTGCTCCTGTAGCTTCTCCAGCAGGTCACGGGCGACCCGCTTAACCTCATCCTCCTGGGCCTTGGTCAGCTTCGGCTCAGGCTTCGTGAGGAGATCGAAGATGGCGAGTTCCTCCTCCGTGAGTCCCTCCCGAGCCCCACGACGCTCCTCCTCCTCCATCTCGGAGATCAGCTTCTTGAGCGCCTCGAAGAACGTCTCGCTGGCGAGCGTGCCGAGGTTGTAGTCGTTCACCAGCCGTTCGAGCTTCTCCACGAGGTGTACGCGCGTCGGATTGCGCTGCGCCATCTCCTGAGCCTTCTTCTCAGCGCTGTCTTTCAGTTGCTCCCCGGCGGTCTTGGGCTGGGTGGCGAACAGCTTGGCCAGCTTCTCGAAGTCGATGCTCGATAGGTCCACCCTGCCGGCAGCGTCGTCCCCCTGGATGATGGGGGCGGTGATCGCGACGCCCTCGATCTTCTCATCAAGGAGGGCCTCGATCTTGGTCGAGAGGGCGGAGAGGTCCACTGGACCGAGCTTGGCACGTACGGCCTCAGCAAGGACGTGTAGGGCCGCCACAGGCTTCAAGAAGGGGGTAGCACGCTCGTCAGGCAGAAGCGCCTTGTAGGCCCGCGTAGCGGCTCCAGAGCGGCGGAAGAATTGGCGTCGTTGCTCGTCAGGGGCGATGAGAGCCTCTACGCCCTTGCTGATGAGCGCCAGCCTCGCGAGCTTGTCGGCAGCGAGGATCGCGTCGATGTCCACCCCGAGGTTGGTGCAAAACTCCCGGGCTTCAGCGAGGGCCTGCGTCAGTTCGGTGACCAGTTGGTCCTTATCGCGGATCGGGGCCCCGCTCGCGTTCTTCGCAGCGTAGATGGCCAGCGCCTTCTGAAGGTTCTGGAACACACCCACGTAGTCTACGATGACACCCGCGCTCTTGCCCGGGGCTCGCCGATTGGCACGCGCGATGGTCTGCATCAGCGTGTGGTTCTTCATCGGCTTGTCGAGGTACACCGTGCTGCAGGTCGGCACGTCGAAGCCGGTGATCCACATGGCGCAGACGAACACCAATCGTAGGGGGTCGTCACCGTCTTTGAACTTGCTCTCCAGGTCCTCCTTCAGCATCCGCTCCCGGTGAGGGAGGATGTCCAACCCTTTCGCCTTGAGGTCGGCAATCTCGTTCTGGCCTTGGCTGACGACCACGGCCATGTCAGTCGACCGCATCCACTCAAGGCGCTGCTCAAGGGCCTCACGAGCTTCCTGAGGTGCCTTCGCGAGGCTGGCCTCTTCAAGGGCGATGAGCGCAGCCCACTCCGCCCTCACCTTGTCGTACATGCGAACCGCGGTGGCCTTGTCGATGGCCACGAACATCGCTTTCCCGAGGTAGCCTCGTGCAGAGAAGTGCCGCACGAGGTCCCTGGCGATTCCGTCCAGGCGGTCCTCACGGGTGATGAGGTGGTACTGCCGGCCGAACTCCCGCTGAAGCCGAGCCTCCTGCTCATCGTTGAGAGCAGCTTCGTCCAGCAGCTTGTCCAATTCGTCTTTCAGCTCCTCTGAATTGAGCTGCAGCTCGGGCTTTCGGGCCTCGTAGTAGAGGGGAACGGTTGCACCGTCAGCGATAGACTGGGCGAAGTTGTATACGGAGATGTAATCACCGAAAATTTCCCGGGTGCGCTCTTCCTGCCCAGCGATCAGCGGCGTTCCGGTGAAGCCGATGAAGGCAGCGTTCGGCAGAGCCCGGCGCATGTTCGCTGCGAGTTGGTCGTACTGGCTTCGATGAGCCTCGTCAGTGATTACGATGATGTCGCTGCGCTCTGACAGAACGGGCATAGGCTCGCCTCGCTCGGTCGAGAACTTGTGGATGAGCGTGAAGACGTACCGCTCCTGTCCGGTCAGCAAATCCCGCAGGTGGGCTCTAGTCTGGGCTTGGCACTCGTCCACGTTCTTGGTGAGCGCGCCCACGGAGGCGAAGTTGCCAGCGATCTGCTCGTCCAGCTCCTGCCGGTCAGTGACTACCACGAATGTCCAGTTTCCCCCGAGACGGCGAAGCACCTTCTCGGCGAACATGACCATGGACAGGCTCTTGCCGCTGCCTTGCGTGTGCCAGAAGACGCCAAGGCGGCCTCGGTTCTCCTCGATCTGCTGAACGGCCTCGATTGCGCGGTTGACCCCGAGAACCTGATGGTACTTCCCGAGCACCTTCCTTAGACCACTACGGGCATCATCGAAGAGGAGGAAGTTCTCGACCAGATCGAGGAAACGCGAGGGTTCGCACGTCGCTCGAAGGAGAGTCTCCAGTGCCACGCTTTCTGGTCCGTCCTCATCCAGCTTCTTCCAAGGGGCGAAGGCGTCGAAGGAGCCATGTGACGGGCCTATTAGGGCTTCGATGCCGTTCGACAGAACCGTGAAGCCGTTGAAGTCGAAGAGGCGTGGGATCGCATCTCGGTAGTCGCTCAGGTTCGCGTCGTAAGCCTCCTGAACAGGCTTGGTCGGCGCCTTCCACTCGCAGAGCAGCAGCGGGATGCCGTTCACGAAACCCACCGCATCGGGGCGGCGGGTGTATAGCTCACTGGCGAACCAAGGCTGTGAGGCTAGGAGGAAATCGTTAGCGGACGGGTCGACCCAGTCCACCACCCGCACTCGGTCGGGCTTCAGAGTGCCGTCAGGCTGACGCGACTGCACTTCTACACCGTCCCGTAGCAGCCGGTGGACCTCGCGGTTCGCGGCCACCGGCAGCATCGCAGAACGATCCTCTGTCAGACTCGCCTCGGCATCGAGCAGTGCCTCTTCAGGCAACGCCGGGTTCAGTCGACGGAGCGCAGTCCGGAGGCGGGCGGGTAGGATGGTCTCTCGGAAGGAGACGCGCCCGGTGACGTTCTTCTCCCCCGGCTCCTCCTGCATGAGGTTGTCATGCCGCCAGCCGAGGGACTGTAGCAGCTCGACAGCAGGCACTTCCACTACGACCTTCTCGCTGGCGATCGCGCTCGAGAGCGTGGGAGGAGTGCCGGCGGATGACATCAGGCTGCAGCCTCCAGCTCCCGCTCGGCGGCGGCAGCGGACAACTCACCGGAGATCAGTCGCGGCAGAAGGAGATCGCGGGAGCGGCGGAGTGCATCATTGGCACCGGCAATCGTGGCCCCGAGTTCGGCGAGCGGTTCCACTAAATCCGTGTATTGCTGCTGGAGAGAAAGCGGCGGGACCATCACCGGTACGCCTGACAGTGCTCCCGCACTAAGGTTCGGCATCGTAGCACCCTGCGCTCGCGCCTTGATGGCGGCGAAAGTGACTTGCAGGCCAAGCGCATCGAACAGGTAACGGGGCGTGACGACGGCGCGGTCAGGGCGTAGTCGCAGGCAGCCGGTCCCACAGAACCAGCCGTCTTCGCGCTTCGAAATGTAGGCGCGACGACCAATGTCACCGCGCCGTCCATACACAATGTCGCCTACGCTCATCCGATGGCGCCCGAGGTCATTAGCAAGTTGCTCGGGAATACGAGCGATGTCGTCCTCGACGACACGCAGCCCTATGATGTTCTTCGGCATCACAACGGGCACGCCTTCGTCGCTGTAGTCCGACTGGTGGAGCTGGCTACCGAAAGGACCAGTTTGCACACCGTTGTGCTTCTCGCAGGCAGCACGTAACTGCTGCCACGACCAGCCGACCGGACGTGGTCCTTCCGCTGCTAGCTCCAAGGAAAGCTCGTGGTGTCCCGGGAAGCGAAATTGAACGAACCACTCCTCAAACAGCCGCTGCGACATCTCCTCCAGCAACGCAATCCGGTGCCGGTTCACCTCAACGAGGTCGTCATAGGCGCCGAGGATAGCAGCGATGCGGCGCTGCGTCGGGAGTGGTGGGCAGCGTACTGGCACCTCATGAAGCACGTTACGATTAACACCCGGGACGGCTGCCGTCGAAGATGTTTCAGCAACTTTAACGGTCCGGAGAAGATAGCTGCAGTATCTAACGTCGTTATCTTTAAAGTCTTTGACGTATAGCGACGTGTTGAGCGGCCAGAAATCCTGCTGCACGAAATGAACTTCGCCGAGAGTGCCGTATCGGCCAATTATCACGCCCGGTCCGCGTACTTTTGCTTCCGAATGGAAGCCGGTGATACCGCTAGAGGAGACGACTGGCACCTGCCCGGGCGCGCGAAGAGCAGAAGGAAGGTCGAAGCCACGCTGTAACGTCAAAACATCCCCAAGGCGGCACTCCCGAAACTGGCTCATGCTTCGATCAGCTCCACTACATTTTGCGCGATCAGCGCTTGGAGTTGTGCGGCCTCAGCGTTCAGCTCCTCTAACTCTTCCTGCAGCGCCTCCAGTTTCACTCGGAACTCGTCATCTTCCTGCTTCTGTCCTGGAGCCACACCAACATAGCGACCTGGATTAAGGCTCCAGTCCTGTGCAGCGATTTCCTTCCTCGTTGCAGCACGACAGAGCCCCGGCACGTCCCGGTAGTTCATGTCGGGGAAAGCCTCGGAGAGACGCGGGAAGCTGCCTTGCATCGCTTCCGCATCCTCACCCCGCCAGAGCCTAACAATGTTAGCGAGGAACTCGACTTGGTCTGGATCAAAGACCCGGTTCGCCCTAGTCACTTGCCGGTATAGATGCCGTGCATCAACGAACAGCACCTGATCGCCACGCGGGCTCTTCGCCTTTCCCTTGTCAAGGAACCAGAGGGTCACCGGCAGGGTCACCGTGAAGAACATGTTCGGACCTACGGAGACGATGCAGTCTACTGCGCCAGTCTCAATCAGCTTCCGCCGCAACTCACGCTCGCTACCGCTGGCGTCCGAGGCGCTGTTGGCCATTACGAAGCCGGCTCGGCCGGTTGGCTTTAAGGCTGCGTAGAACAGGCTGATCCAGAGATAGTTGGCGTTGTTGACGGAGGGCAGCCCAAGCGGGAATCTGGCGTCCACTTTCCCAGCTTCATTCACCAGCTTCGCCCGATCCACCTCCGGCTGATTGAAGGGTGGATTGGCCATGACGAAGTCAAACCGGCCGATCAGCTTGTGTGGATCGTCGTAGTAGCTGTTAGACTCACGCAGATCGCCGGACAATCCGTGCACTGCTAGGTTGAGCCTGCACAGACGCAGCGTGTCCGACATCTTCTCCACGCCGTGGACGCTGATCTCGCTCTCGGGCGCGCGATGATGACGGCGAACAAATTCCGCCGAGTGGACGAACATGCCACCTGATCCGCACGCCGGGTCGAAGATGGTGCCGTGGTAAGGTTCGATCACTTCCACGATGAGCTTAACGATTGAGGCTGGCGTGAAGTACTCTCCTCCTTTCTGCATGAAGGACGAGGCGAACTGTCCCATGAAGTACTCAAAGACCAGACCGTAGGCGTCACCTTCGATTTTCAGAGGAGCGAGCAGGCGGAGAAGTTCTTGGAGTACGCTGCTCGGCAGCCCGCTGTAACCTTGTGGAAGGGCGCCAGCGAGGTCGGGGTTATGGTCGCCTACGGCCTTCATGGCCGCGTTCAGCGCCGCTCCGAGGTCAGCCGTACCCGGCAGGGAGAGCAACTTCGAGAACCGGGCGTTCTCCGGCAGGTACACCGCACCGCGCGCTTGGTAGTCCGCAGGCGTCGCCTTGAGCCGCCCCTTGAACTGCGGAGCCAGTTCGGCGTGCACCTTGTCGAACTTCGCCTCCATCTGGCGAAGGGCGATCAGCGCCAGGACCGGCTGTGCGTACTGATCCGGCCGCAAGGAGCTGTTGGTCCAGAGCTGATCAGCGGTTGCGAACAGGCGTCGCGATAGGTCCTGCAGGTCGGTCGCCACGGCTCCCCCGAGAGGCGTTGTTTCTCTTCGAGGGGACCATAGCGTGACCGCGAGCGCCATCGCCAGTGTGCCGGCGCATCGTTGAGCGGTTGTAGGCGGTTGCTACGCAGCCAGAACGAGGTCCGCGGGCTGGCACACCACCGCCCGGACGAACTTGCTCGGGTTTCCCCGTCCGCCACCGCGAACGAAGGACCACCCACCCTGCGCCATGACTGCCTGGACCAGGTCGTGACCCAGGATGCGGGCAGTGTGCTTCTGGAGGCTGACCCCCGTCTCAGCTTGCAACTCCAGACTGGTGATGCAGTTCTGCTCGCTGGTGGCCAACAGCATCGCCACAGCCTTCGCACCACCTTTCGCCAGCTCTGACTTCTTTACCTCTTCGCTCCTAGTGAACGTAGCCCTGGGGAAGAGGCGCTCCTTGTGCAGGAGGAAGCGGGAGAACTCAGAGGTCACGAACAGCTTCTGCCGCCCGCAGACCCCTTCGCTCGTTATGTTCCGGGCGTTGCCTCGCATCGCGAGTTGCTTCTCCCATCTGAGCAAGTGGCCATGTTGGAGGCTCAGGAACACGGCGTCCCTGCTGTTAGGGTTCTCCATGCAAGGCAGCCGAGAGCAGTCGCTTGCTCGCTCGTCCAAGAGCCCAAGAGCAGTCGCTGCGGTGGCCCGCCTGGGTATGTGGAACTCCCCGAACAGGAACACGCTCCTCGCGTCCTTCCAGCGGTTCGACCCGATCCCAGTACCCCAGTTGATGAAGGCGACCTTACGGCCTTCCAGATCGTAGGCGTCCTCCCCGAGGCTCGTTCTCCCGCCGGGCAGGTAGCCGTGATCCAGCATGGCCCTATGGGTGACCACTAGCACCTTCTCTTCAGGCTCTGTGTTCTCGCGAATGGCCTCGATGATCCACTGTGCGTAAGGCTCCGCTCGCTGGCACGTCTTCACGATCTGCGAGACCCGCTCACGCGGGCCGATCACGTCGTCAGGTGGCACGAGGTGGGAGACGGTCAGGTTCTCGAACGAGAGCCGAGGGGCTGGCATCAGCTGCCGCTTCGAAGGAATGAGCTGCGCCACACCGTCGATGTCACTGGTGGCGTCCAGCAGCACAGTTCCGGGGCGGATCGGCATGTCGGGCTTGTACCCGACGAAACGACCACCTCGGGTCGCTCGGTCGTAGCGGCTCATGAAGGCGTACCCGTTCGCGAGTGCCTGAGCGAAGCCGATGACGCTCGCCACCTTCAGGTCGGGCGCATCTCGACCCCCATGCTCCTCCCGGAGCTGATCAGCCTCGGGTGAGGCGAACCACACGAGGTCCGAGTGTTGGAGCGGTCGGTAGTTCCTCGATCCGGTGCGCTCCTGCGTCCAGACGCCATCGAGGTACCCGTGCAACGCCATGCACGCCTGTACCGCTCCTGAGCCGCTACCGCTCTCCTGTGCCCACTCCCTCACCTTCACCACATCCCCTGCGTCGATGTCGAAGATGGCGACCTCCGCTGGCTTTTCATCAACGAGGGTGAGCGTCCGATCCTCACCCTGGTACTTCTGAGCCAAGGCGCCACGAGGTCCCTTGTAGAAGGCGTGAGTGGCAACGATGATCCGATGACAAGGAAGATCGGTGCTTCTGAAGCGGGCTGTCGGAGTGAACTGATAAGTTCGTTCAATGGCCTCCAGCGGCTTGGCGAGATCATGGGCGCTGGTCCAGATGGCCAGATCATCACGACCCACCAGCTTCCATAGCTCCCTGTACGTGTCCTCACACTGGTGGATGGTCTCGCACAGGAACACCGCTGATGAGCCCGGGACAGCCTTGATGAGAGCAGCGACCAACGCCCAGGCGTAGGAGGACTTTCCGGAACCCGTGGGTGCAGAGACCACCCGGTACTGCTCCAACTGCTGGTCTCGGTCATCGCACGCAGCGAGGCCGGCATCGAGGATGGACTGAGCCACGGAGCGGCTGAAGGTGGATAGTGGTCGCCCACGTTCATGGGCTTGCTTCTCAACGATGCCCCAGAAGGTGGGCACGAGGTTGCTGGTGTCGTTCATGAGGGTCCTGATCGTGATGGACCAACCGCATAAAACCCCCCACGACACGGAATTACTTTTGCGTGCCGGGGGGTTTTTCGGGCTGTGGTTGGAGGTAAGGGGTCTGAGGTGGCTGAGAGTTGCCGCCGAGATAGGCGGAAAGCGAAGAATACCGATACGCCCCGTCTCGGGCGCTCGCGCCTTCTCCCTAGTGGTGGCACTAATCGGGAGTGCCGTTCTGTCCCGCCCACTTCCTGGTAGTCCGAGGAAATCGGTCACGAGCTGCACGGCACGTCTCAACGCGGTAGGCGCAACCTGCCCACCTTCTTCCCAGTGTGCGGAGCAATCGGGAGGTCGGTCGGAGAAGACACCCTCCGTCCAGCGCCTCGGATAACCAGTGGGGTCGACACGCCAGCCAGTCCGACTACCGTATCGGCATGAGCCACATGGACAACATCGCCCGCTTGCGCATTGAGCTGGACGACACCACGCCAGTCGTCTGGCGCATCGTAGAGGTGCCGCTGACGATAAGCCTGAGCGGGCTACACGAGGTGGTCCAGGCGGCGATGCCGTTCGAGAACCACCACCTCTTCGAGTTCCGTGTCGGTGGACGGCGATACGCTCTACCCGATCCTGATTTCCCTAATCCGGAGGTCCGCAGTCCCAAGGTCGCGAAGCTCCGCACTGTTCTGGAGGGTGATGTCCGCCAGTTCTCCTACGTCTACGATTTTGGGGACAACTGGCAGCATACCATCACGGTCGAGGCTCTCAGTCCCGCGGACCCTGCCTTGGACTATCCGCGGTTCGTTGATGGTGGCAGGCGTGCTCCCCCGGAGGACGTTGGCGGCACGATGGGGTTCGAGGAGTTCCTGGACGTGCTCTCCAAGCCCCGGCCTCGCGAGCGCAAGGCGATGCTCGACTGGTGCGGTGGGTCGTTCGATCCTGAGACCATGCCGAACGAGATCATCGTGGAGCGGATGGAGAAGCTGGCACGGCGTAGGCGCACCGGGAAGGCTGCGCGCACCAAGAGCCCGGGGCTGGGGCAGTAACCCTCACGCTCCCGACCAACGGCTGTCAGGCAGCCCTCTTGGCGATCTTGGCGATGGTCGCCCGGCTGCAACCGGTGGCGGCCTGTATCTGGGACCAGGACAGCCCCTTGCCGAGCATGGCGGCGATGCTGGCGTTGCGCTCCATGTCCTCAGGGCGGCCCTTGTAGCGGCCCTCGGCCTTCGCCTTCAGCTGACCCTCAGCCTGCCGTCTACGGCGATCCTCGTAGTCCTTACGGGCCACAGCAGCGAGCACGTCCAGCATCATGCCGTTGACGGCCTCAAACATCCGGGCGGTGAAGGCGTCCGTGTTGGTGGTCGCCATCATCCAGGACGTGGGAAGGTCCAGGGCGACGACACGCACACGGCGGCTGGTCAACTCGCCCTTCAGGCGCTCCCAGTCGTCAGCCGTGAGGCGCGATAGGCGGTCCACCTGTTCAACCAGGAGCACGTCACCAGGACGGGCGTCCTTCAGCAGGCGGAACAGCTCAGGACGGGTGAGCTTCGATCCGCTCTCGTTCTCCACGTACCAGCTCGCGATGTGCAGCCCACGCTCTGCCACGAAGGCTTCGAGCTGCGCTCTGGCACGTTCAGCATCCTGCTCTGAGGTGGAGGCACGAAGGTAGGCACGGACGAACATAGCGGACCCCATCGGTCTGGTTTGGATGGTTCACATCATGATGGTCTCATTTGAATGGTCAAGGCACTTTAATGAACCAGTCCGATGGACGGTGCAGTAAGGGTGTACCCGAATTGAACCGGTCCTCGGCCGCAGCCATGAGCCTACAATGGGCTGGTCGGGTCACGAGGGAGGTCGGGCTTGGGCTGATGGCATGGGTGATCCCAAGCCGATCATTCGCCCCCTATCGACCAGCCCGATCGAGGGCCGGCATGGGGAAACTCCGCGTCGCGGTTTTGATCGATACGGTCTCGAAAATCTGCCACCCACATTCCGGCCTTCCCAGGGTGGCTCGCCGTCTCAGACCAAGAAGGAGAACCCTGACAGGGTGGAGGAAGAGCACCGGCTCTTCTCCTGCCTCACTACCGAGGCCAATGGAGTAGTTAGTTCAGTTCACCTGAAGGTGATGCCGGTGCTGCTCACCAAGCCGGAACGATTGGGCAATGTAGCTAAAGGCACCGACACCGGACGCCCTGAAGCTCCAGCGCCCACTGCCTGACGAGATGATGCGAGAGGTGGCGGGAGGGGAGCGAGGAGACAGAGAGGCGTAGGCCGTCCTCACCCACCTTGACCGAACCAACCTGCTCGTGGCGTGTTCACTGTTCGTTCCAGTCGATTCGGACGGAGGCAGCACGATGCAGGCGAGACACACCGGAGCCTTTTACGGTCCGTCCTCTCCCGGCAGCGCCTCCACCTGCCCCATCGAGGCCATCGCAACGGACTACCTATCGCAAACCTCCGGGGACCCCGAGCTTGCCCTGCGGTGCGCGATCACGGATGCCCTAGCCGATCTCATGGAAGCCGAACGCCGGACCAGGGAGCGCAGCCGGCTCATCTCCCGCGGATACGTTCGTGGGCGCTTGGACGACAACGGCGATGCGCTTTGACGATCCGCCGCGGTCCCGGCCCAGCAGTCTCGCGAGCTACCCGTTCGTGGTGGTGCGGGTGGCCTGTGCCCAATGCCCGGACCGACAGGGGATTTACCGGCTTGCGAGGTTGGCCGCGAAGTACGGCCCGGAGACCCCGCTTGACGAGGTGCTGAACAGGGTCGCGATGGACTGCCCATGGCGAGACCCACCGCGTGGGAGGATCAAGAGTCAATACGTACCCAAGTGCAAGGCCCGGTTCGTGGACCTGGAGCGGCCCGGGAAACCACCGGACTTGCCTCCCGGGTTGATGAAGTTGCGTGTGGTGCAGGGCGGGAAGTGATGCGCCCCCGCCACGCTGGATGCAAGAGCCGCGCTTGATAAACTGCCATAAACTCGATAAACTTCCTAAACTCGGTAATCTCAATAAACTTCAAAAACCTCTCGAGCCCATCATGGACCCAAGCGCAAACCCATATGCTCCTGGCGCTGGCACCCGGCCGCCGCTTCTAGCCGGCCGTGATGATCTAGTTGCAAATGCAACTACTGCTCTTGCGCGCGCTAAGCGGGGCAGGCACGGAAAAAGCTTCGTTGCAGTTGGATTGCGTGGTGTTGGAAAGACTGTAGTCCTTAATAAGGTGCTGGAACTCGCAGAGGCTGAACGTTATCAGGTTGCCTACATAGAGGCTCATGACAATGCTTCATTGGCCTCCTTGTTGGTGCCTCAGCTTAGGGCTATTATGTTACGAATAAGCAGAATGGAGGGTGCCAAGGAAGTCGGAAGAAAAAGTCTGGCAATTCTGAAAAACTTTGCAAATGCGCTTAAATTAGAAATTGGTGAGATCGAGTTCGGACTGGATTTTGCAACCGAAGCTGGAATAGCTGACAGTGGTGATCTTGCAAATGATCTTCCTGAGCTGCTGACCGTACTGGGTCAAGCTGCTGCAGATAAGAAAACTGCTATTGCTATTCTAATTGACGAAATTCAATACTTGGCCGAATCGGAGATTGGTGCATTAGTTATGGCGATTCACCGCGTAAATCAACGCGGACTTCCAATTGTTTTAATTGCCGCCGGGCTCCCGCAGATACTTGGTAAAATGGGCGACTCAAAATCTTATGCGGAACGGCTTTTTGATTTTCCACGTGTTGAAGCTTTGAAAAAAGAAGATGCCATATCGGCAATTTCTGTTCCAGCTTTAGACGAGGGGGTGGAGTTCACCACCGACGCACTTAACTTGATTTGTCAGGTGACAAGAGGGTACCCATACTTCCTTCAAGAGTGGGCTTATGTTGCGTGGAATCTGGCGGCGTCTAGCCCAATCACGGCCGATGTTGTTGCTTCGGCCGAGGTTGAGGCTATACGGAGGCTTGATGAAAGCTTTTTTAGAGTACGATTAGAGCGGATGACGCCCACGGAGAGGCGGTACATACAGGCAATGTCCCGCCTAGGTTCAGGTCCTCACTCTTCAGGTGATATCGCGAAATCGTATGGGGCGAGCGTATCCACTGTCGCACCACTGCGGTCAAATCTAATATCAAAGGGCATGATCTGGAGTCCTGCCTATGGAATGACGGATTTTACTGTGCCGCTCTTTGACGAATTTGTAAGGCGCGAAATGCCATGATGGTTGGCCGGAGTGCCTACAATTGCGGTGACCGCAGCTTCACCGCAGCATTTAACTTCTCTGCCACCGCCTCGGGCCTTAAGTGCGTGTAGCGCATCAGCATCCGGGTATCGCGGTGTCCACTGATGAGAGCCACTTCGGGGATGCTCAACCCCATCTCGAAGAACCGGCTCACGGCCTCGTGCCTGAGGTCGTGATAGCGGAAGTCCGGTAACGAGGTGCGCGCCATCGCGCGTCGCCACGCCATCTTCACGGCATCCTCTGTGGTCGGGAAGACCAACGCATCAAGGGCAAGTTCGTCCGGCTTCAGTTCACCGAGCAGGCTCAAGGCCCGCCCCGTAAGCGGGATGGTCCGAGGATGGCCATTCTTAGTCTGCGAGATGTGCAGCGTGCGCTGGGTCCACTCAATGTCCCGCCACCGCAGCCGCAGCACCTCTCCTCGCCTCATAGCGGTCTCCAGCCCGAACTCGACCATCGGCAGAAGGTGCGGATTGCGGGACTGCTGGCACGCAGTGCGCAGCATCTCCCACTCCCCCGGCTCCAGGCGCCTTGAGCGTCCATTGGCCACCTTCGGCTTACTCACCAGGGCGAAGGGGTTCTCGGCCAGGGGAACGTCCCACACCTTCCGGGCTACCTCGAAGGCGTGGCGATAGAGGGCCAACTCCCGGTTGATGCTCGACGGCTTCACGGTCTTCAGCCTGAGGTCCCGGTGAGCCGCCACCTTGCCCACTGTGAGGACGCTCAAGGGCAGCTTCGCAATCTCGTGCTTCAGCAGCACCCGTATTGCCATCTCCTCCCGGACAGCCCCTTTCTTGGTAGGCGTGATGGTATCTCTATAGCGCGTGACGATGTCGCCCACGGTCAGAGTGTCGAGGGCTTTGCGGTTGGCTGGAAGGCCCCTGCGGTCTGCTTCAGCTTCGACCTGCCTCGCCCACGCCTGAGCATCGGCCTTTGTTCCGAAGGACCGGGTGATTGTCGGAGTGCCCTTGCGCCTAACCTGAGCGTGCCACCTGCTACCCCTCTTACGGTACGTTGCCATCGCGCTTGATCCCACTGTGCCAAAATTGTGCCAGTGAGTTCCAAGGGGAGTTGCAGGGCGTCTTCCGGCTCGCTCGAGGTGGTAGTGAGGAGCGCCGCTAAGTGCCTCTCTCCCCTCGCCTATCGGCCCTCATCGAGACCACCGAGGAAGAGCTGATGCACACGGTCTTCCCGCACCCGACGCTCTCGGAGATGATGCACGAGAGCGTGCTCGACGCGTATGGGCGGGTGATCCACACGTAGGCTCGCGCCGAACCGGAAGGCTCCGACACCTCCCGGCTCGCCGCGTGGGCCCGGATGTGCGACAAGCCGGGCCATGCGACCCGGCTCCCTCTCCCTCGACGACTTCCTCGCCCGTCGCGCCGCCGACCGGCGGCTGGCGCGGCTGACCCACGACATGCCGCTGCCGGAGGCGCGCGGGCTCGAATTCGGGCCCGGGGCCAACCCGACGCCCCTGCCCGCGGGCGTGCGGATCGCCACAATCGACCGTGCCCTCGACGCCGGCGCCGGGCTGCCCGGCGCGGCGCCGATCGACCATGCCTGGACCGGCGCGGGCCCCCTCGCCCCGATCGTCGGCCCGGAGCCCTACGACGTCGCCATCGCCGCGCAGGTGGCGCAATACGTGCCGAATCTCCTCGGCTGGCTGCGCGGCATCCACGGGGTGCTGCGCCCGGGCGGGGTGCTCAACCTGTCGCTGCCGGATCGGCGCTTCATGTTCGATGCCGCGCGGCCCGCGAGCACCCTGGCGGAACTCGTCGAGGCCGACCTCCTCGACCTCGCGCGGCCGAGCCCGCGCCAGCTCTTCGCCCATGCGAGCGAGGCGCGGGCGGTGGCGCCCGAGCAGATCTGGGCCGGGGAGGATCCGGCGGCGGCGCCGCGCCTCGCCGGCGAGGCGGCCCTGGCGCATGCCTACGCGGAGGCCGCCGCGGCGCTGGCCACCGGGGCTTACGTGCCGTGCCATTGCTGGGTGTTCACCCCGGATTCCTTCCTCGACCTGGTGGCGGGGGCGACGCAGCTCGGCCTGTTCCCGTTCGTGCTGAACCGGATCGGCGCCACGGAGGTCGGCGGGTTCGAGTTCTACGTCTCGATGCGGCGCGACGCGGAGGAGGAGCCCGGGGCGCTGCGCCGGCTGCAGGGCGGGGCGATCGACTATCTCGGCGGCGTCCTCGCGCGGCAGCGCCGGACCGCGACGCTGCTGGCCGGCCGCTGACGCGGCGCCGAATAGCCGCGCCTGGCGCGCCGGAACCTCGGCTGGCCGCCATCCGTTCCGCGTCATCTCGCGATTGTCGCCATCAGGAGGCCTCTCATGCGCGCTCTCACGGTCCGGGTGTCCGTCGCGGCGGCCCTCATCCTCGGGACGGCGGGCGCCGCGCTCGCCCAGAACAACGATACCGGCAGCGGGCTCTCGCCCTACGCGGCGTTGCGCGGCAACGACCGTTCGGGCGGCGTCAACAACGGCAATTTCCGGCAGCCGCGCTACGACCCCTATCTGCGCACCTACGGACGTCCGCCGGTCGGCTACGGATACGGCTACCGCCCGGCGCCGCCCGCCGCTTACTACGGCTATCCGTACTGAGGCGTCCCTGCGCGCGGCCCCTTGATCCGGCTGCGTTTCCCGGCGACCACCGCCCGGCGGCCCCGACGCGCCGCCGGGAGACCACGATGCCGACACCCTTCCGCGCCGCCCGCTTGCCTGCCCTCGGCCCGCTTTCATGAGCCTGCCGCCCGCGACCGCTGCGCGCCTCGAGGCTCTGCGCCGCGGCGACCTCGTCGGGGCCCGTGAGCTGCGGCTGCCCGGCGGGCCCGAGGGGCGCCTCTCCGAGATGCCGCCCGAGATCCTCGGCCTCGCCGACACGCTCGAATTCCTCGATCTCGGCCAGAACGACCTCACCGCGCTCCCCGCCGATCTCGGCCGGCTGCGCCGGCTCAAGGTGCTGTTCTGCTCCGGCAACCGCTTCGCGCAGCTGCCGCCGGTCCTCGGCGATTGTGTCGCCTTGAGCCAAGTCGGGTTTCGCGGGTCCGGCATCGCCGAGGTGCCGGCTGAGTCCCTTCCTCCGGACCTGCGCTGGCTCACCCTCACCGACAACCGCATCGCGACCCTGCCCGCGGCGCTCGGCGCCCGACCGTTGCTGCAGAAGCTGATGCTGGCGGGCAACCGCCTGCGGGCCCTGCCGGAGAGCTTGGGCGACGCGCGGAACCTCGAACTCCTGCGCATCGCCGCCAACGGGTTCGAGGCTTTGCCCGCCTGCCTCACCGCCCTGCCGCGCCTCGCCTGGCTGTCCTGGGCCGGCAACCCGTTCGAGGACCGCGCGGCCGAGGACCGCACGGCACCCTCCCCCGCGGCCGCGGCTCGGATCGCCTGGCGCGACCTCGCGCTCGGCCCGCTTCTTGGCGAGGGCGCCTCCGGCCGGGTGATGCGGGCGGCGTGGCGGCCGGACGGCACCCGTGAGGCGCGGGCGGTCGCCCTCAAGCTGTTCAAGGGCGCGATGACCAGCGACGGCCTGCCCGAGCGCGAGATGGCGGCCTGCCTTGCGGCGGGGGCGCATCCGCACCTCACCGGCGGGCTCGGCCGCCTCGCCGACCATCCGGATGGCACGGAAGGCCTGCTGATGCCGCTCCTGCCGGAGGATTGGCGGGGGCTCGCCGGGCCGCCGAGCCTGGAGAGCTGCAGCCGCGACGTCTACGATCCCGACCTTCGCCTGACGGCGTCCGCGGCTTTGCGCCTCGCCCGCGGGGTGGCCTCGGGCGCCGCCCACCTGCACGCGCGGGGCTTCGGCCACGGCGACCTCTACGCCCACAACATCCTGTGGGACGGGCGCGACGGCGAGGCGGTTCTGAGCGATCTCGGCGCGGCTTCCGCCCTGGTCCCGGGCCCGGACGGGGCGTTCCTGCAGCGGCTCGACGTGCGGGCCTTCGGGCTCCTCCTCGAGGAGCTGCGGGCGCTCAGCCCCCTCGCCTCCCCGGCCCTCGACGCCCTGGTCGCGGCCTGCACCGGGCCCGACCCGGCGGCGCGGCCGGCGATGGCCGAGGTGCTGGGCGCCCTCGACGTCGTCATCGCGGAATCGGGGCCGGCCTGACCGGCCCCGAACACGTGCTCAGCGGCTCTTCTTGTAGAGCTTGCTCGCGATCTCGAAGATCTCCTCCGGCTTGTAGTTCGGCGCGAAGGCGCCGTAATTGCCGTCGAGCTCCGGGATCTTGCCGCCCTCGGGCGCGCCGTCGACCACTTCGAGGTTGCCCGGCGGATCGCCCGGCAGGGCCACCTCGTCGTTCGACCACACGCCGGCCGCTTCCTGGTAATCCGGCGAGTTGAAGCGGTAGAGCCGGCGGTGGCTGCCCTCCTGCAGGTATTTCTGGCACTCGGGGATGCGGTCGAGGTTGATGTTGGGCGTCGGCAGCATCTGCTCGATGGCGACGCCGGTGAGCTTCTTCAGCGCCAGCGCGTAGGCGTGGGCGTGCACCGAGCCGCGCACCAGCAGGTAGCCGCAGACCTCGCGCCCGGTCGGGTCCTTCAGGGTCTCGTAGACGCGCAGCTTGTGGATGCGCGCGCCGCATTCGAGGTGGAAGTTGTGCAGGAGGTCGATGATGATGTTCCCGGTCGTGGTGACCATGTCCATGTTCCACGACGCGGCATTGGAATTCATCGGCATCGCGCCGCCGCCGTTGCTGAGGAAGCTGCCGGCGAGCCGCACGTCCTGCATGTCGTGGAAGGGGGCCTTCGACACGTCGACGTCCGGCGTCGGGTCGCCGGGGCCGTTGTTGAGCATCGACACGCCGGTCGAGACCAGCTCGACGTGGCCGAGCTCCTCCATGAAGATGCTCGAGACCAGGCTGTAGAACGGCCGCAGCTTCGACTTGTCGCGAAAATTGAAGCTCTGGAACATGTAGTTGCCGAGCGTCGACATCTCGCCGTACTTGCCCCCGAGCAGCTCCTGCAGGGCGGCGGCGGCATTCGGGTCGGGCCTCTTGGGCTGCGGCAGCTCGGCCTGCAGGCGGTCGATCCTCATGAACATGGCACGGCACCTTCTCGCTCGGGGATAGTCCCCGGGAGCATCGCTTTGATCCATGATGGGTTCCGCCGACGCATACTCCCCAGGCGCATCGGTCGCAGGGGGCAGCCCCTCGGAGTGGCGCATCCGCGCCGCAGGGAGCCGGCGCGTGTGGGAAGCGTCGCGATGGGCCTTGACCGCAACGCACCGGCGGGCGCCCCTTGAGAATCGCCGCCCGAATCCCGGACAGCACGATACCGGATCCCATGGCTACCCCGATCGATACCGGCACCATCCTGAACCTGCTGCGCCGCGCGACCGAGACCGTGCGCGCGACCACCGCCCGCGCCGTCGCGGCCGAGGCCCGGGCCGACCGGCTCAGCCGCGAGGTCGGCACCCTGCTGGAACGGGTCGAGGAGGCGCTGCAGGCCGCCGCGGACGAGACGGCCGAGGCCCGTCAGGCCGCCGCCGAGGCTGAGAGAAGCGCCGCCGAGGCCGAAAAGGTCGCGGCCGAGGCCGAGAGGGCCGCCGCGGAGGCGCAGGGCCAGGCCGGCGCGGCCGAGGCCAAGCTGTCCGCCGAGCGGGCCCGGCTGCGCCGCCTGGAGGAGCGCCTGGCCGAGGTGATGGCCGACGCCGCCGCCGCCCGCGCGGCCATCGCCGCCGCCGAGGCCGGCCGCGAGGCGGCCGAGCTGCGCCTCGCCCGCATCCGCGCGGCGCTCGTCGACGAGGCGGCGGTTCAGCCCGAGGAGGCAGAGCGGCCGGCGGCCCTGCACTGAATCCGGCGCCTCTCACGGGCGGGGCCGGCGCCGACGGCGCTCACCCCGCCTTCGACAGCGGATCCGCGATGCTCTCCAGCGACTTGCCCTCCGCATCGACACCCAGCTTCCACTCCGTCACCGCGGCGATCACGAGGAGCAGAGCGGCCCCCGCGTAGCCCCCGGCGAGCGCCCAGTGCTGGCCGGATTCGATCAGGTGGGTGAACAGCCACGGCGCCATCACGCCGCCGGCGCCGGTGCCGAGCGCGTAGAACACCGCGATGGCGAGCGCCCGGGTCTCCAGCGGAAAGATCTCGCTCGCCGTGAGGTAGGCCGAGCTTGCGGCCGCCGAGGCGACGAAGAAGATCGCGATCCACGCGAAGGTCTGGGTCCAGGCGGTGAACAGGTCGAGGCCGAACACCACGGCCGTCGCGAGCAGCAGCAGCCCGCTCAACGCGAAGGTGCCGGCGATCATCCGGCGTCGGCCGACCGTGTCGAAGAAGTGGCCGAGCAGCACAGGCCCCAGGAAGTTGCCGATGGCGAGGGGCACCAGGAACACGCCGGCGCGGTTCTCCGGCACGCCGTAGAACTTCGCCAGGACCAGCCCGTAGGTGAAGAACACCGCGTTGAACAGGAAGGCCTGGGCGATCATCAGCACCAGGGCCAGGATGCTGCGGCCACGGTGCTTGTGCACCATCGAATCGAAGATCTCGCCGAAGCCGAAGCTCTTCTTGGGGTGCACCTCGAGGATGCCCTCGGCCTTCGGGAGCTTCTTCCCCGTCTCGGCCTCGACCGTGCGCTCGATCTCCGCCACCGTGCGCTCGGCCTCCTCCTCGCGGCCGTGGGTGACGAGCCAGCGCGGGCTCTCGGGCACGTAGCGGCGCAGGAACAGGATGCCGAGGCCGAGCACGCCGCCGATGCCGAAGCCGAGGCGCCAGCCGAAATCCGGGTCGAGCAGGTTGGGATCCAGCAGCAGGAGCGAGGCGCCGGCGCCGGCCGCGGCGCCGAGCCAGAAGCTGCCGTTGACGATGAGGTCGACCCGGCCGCGGTACTTGGCCGGGATCAGCTCGTCGATCGCCGAGTTGATCGCCGCGTATTCGCCGCCGATGCCGAGGCCGGTGACGAGGCGAAACAGCGCGAAGCTCCAGAAATCCCAGGCGAGCGCGCTGGCGATGACGCCGCCGACATAGATCATCAGCGTGGCGTAGAAGACGAGGCGGCGGCCGAACCGGTCGGTGAGCCAGCCGAAGACCAGGGCGCCGACGACCGCGCCGACGACGTAGAACGAGGCCGCCCCGCCGATCTGCTGGATCGTCAGGCCGAGCGCCCGCTTGTCCTGCAGGACCGGGCCGATCGCCCCGACGATGGTGACCTCGAGCCCGTCGAGCACCCAGGTGATGCCGAGCGCGACGACGAGGAGCAGGTGGAAGCGGCTCCAGGGCAGCCGGTCCATCCGGGCCGGCACGTCGCTGCGCACCACGCCCGTGCCGGCGCTCTGCGCCGTTCCCGCTGCTGCTGCCAAATCTCCTGCAGCCACGTGGCATCCTCCCGATTCATCCGTGGCACACTCAAACCGCAGCGCAGCCGTTGCGTTCCGCGCACCTCTCCCGCACACCGGACGAGATCCGCGCCCGTCCCGCCCATGCTCCGCATCGAGTCCCTCCGCCGCGACCGTTTCGGGCCCTTCGACCTCGTGCTGGAAGCGGGCGAGGTCTGCGCGGTCACGGGCCCGTCGGGGGCGGGCAAGAGCGTGCTCTTGCGCATGATTGCCGATCTCGACCCGTCCGAGGGCCGGGTCAGCCTCGACGGGACCGACCGGGAGGCGATGGCAGCCCCGCTCTGGCGCCGGCAGGTGACCTACCTCGCCGCCGAACCAGGCTGGTGGGCCGAGGGCGTGGCCGAGCACTTTTCCGCCGATGCCCCTGCCCGCCTCGCCGCGGAGCGGGCGGCCCTGCTCCTGCCGCCGGAGGTCTTTGGCTGGCCGGTGGCGCGGCTCTCCACCGGCGAGCGCCAGCGCCTCGCCCTGCTGCGGGCGCTCGCAGGCCATCCCCGCGTGCTGCTCCTCGACGAGCCGACCGCCTCACTCGATCCCGCGAGCGTCCGGGGCGCCGAGGCGGTGATCGAAGGCCGCCGCGCCGCCGGCCTGATCGTCGTCCTCGTCTCGCACGATCCCGCGCAGGTGGCGCGCCTGACGACCCGCCGGCTCGCGGTGGCGGGCGGGCGCCCCCTATGATCGAACCGGCATGATTCCGTCGCCCGGCCCGCTCGACCTCGCCCTCGGGGCGGGCTTCGTCCTCGTCAATGCCGCCCTGTCAGCGGCGCTCGGGCTCGGGCTCGCCCGTACGATCCTGGTCGCGGCCTGCCGGCTGGTGGCGCAGCTCACCCTGGTCGGGCTGGTGTTGCGCACGGTGTTCGGCCTCGGCGCGCCGGGACCAGTGGTCGGGGTAGTCGTCGTGATGGCGCTCGCCGCCGCCTACGAGATCGGCGCCCGGCAGGAGCGGCCCCTGCGGGGGCCGTGGCGCTACGCGCTCGGCGGCGCCGTCACGGCGGGGGCGACGGTGATCGCCGTCGCGGTTGGCCTCTCGGCGTTGCGCCCGCATCCGTGGTGGGACCCGCACGCGCTGATCCCGCTCGCCGGGATCGTGCTGGGCTCGGTGATGAGCGGGATCGCGATCGGGCTCAACGGCTTCACGGGCGCCGTGCGGCGCGAGCGGGCGGGGATCGAGGCGCGCCTGGCGCTCGGCGCCACCCGGGACGAGGCGCTGGCGCCGCTCGTGCGCAGCGCGATCCGGGCCGGGCTGATCCCGGTGCTCAACCAGATGGCGGCGGCCGGATTGATCACGCTGCCGGGGATGATGACCGGCCAGATCCTCGCCGGGCAGGACCCGCAGGGCGCGGCCGCGTCGCAGATCCTGATCCTGTTCCTGCTGGCGGGCGCGAGCGGCCTCGGGGTGACGGGGGCGGTCCTCGCCGCGTCGCGCCGGCTCACCGACGCGCGCCACCGCCTGCGGCTCGACCGGCTGGCGTGATGCCCCGTAGGGTTTAACCCGGGCTGCGGCCGGTCTCGGCGGCGGCGACGCGGCAGATGTTGCGGGCGGGGCCGAGCTCGGCGAGCGGGGTCTGCTGGGTGGTGCGCGCGACCCGGACCGGGTGCGAGGTCCAGCGGGCGCTGCCGGCGGAGCCGGACTGGAGCTGGGCGAGCTGGGTCGCGGCGGACGGGACCCGGCGCGGCGTCGCGCCCTCGCGGTCGTACCACGGGCGCTTCTCGTAGAAGGCGTTGCCGCCCGCCAGCGCGACGTAGTGCATGTTGCGGTAGGAGAAGGTGTAGCCGGCGGTGTGGAAGAACATCGCGCCGCCGACCTTCTCGTGGCGCTCACCGGCGAGGATCGCGTCGGCGACCTGCACCGCCTTCTCGCGCTCCTTGTCGCGCATCGGCTTGTGCAGCACGCCGGTGGCGAACTGGCGCTTCTGGCCGACGACGCCGCAGATCGAGTTCGGGTAGGCCGGCGCCTCGAGCCGGTTCATCACCACGGTGCCGACCGCGAGCAGACCCTCCTCGCTCGAGCGGTTGGACTCGAAGTACATCGCGCGGGCGAGGCAGTCCCGGTCGGCGCTGGTGACGGCGGCGAGCTGCTTGCGGTCCGGAAGGCTTCCCGTCGTGTCGACCCCGGCCGGCATCAGGCTGCAGGCACCGAGATGCGGCGCCGTGGCGAGAACCGCCAGGGCGGCGGTGATGGGGAAAGTCCGGTTCCGCGTCATGCAGGCCCCTGTCGTGCATTGCCGGGCACGGCCGGTATGGCCGCGCTCCAGGTCAAGCTTGGGGCGGAATGTGGCGAAGACGGGGCACGGATACGGTTCGTAAACCAATCGTCCCGGTTGCCAGTCAGATACAAGCGACGTGATGCAAACGGGAAACACCGCCGGCTCACCATCGCGATCCCGGCCTAGAGGCCCCGGAACGGCGGCACGATCACGGCCCGATCATGGCCAGTCGAGGGCAGCGCGGCCGTGTGGCGACGACGCCTCGGACCCGCCTCCGCGCCGGTTCCGGCAGTCCTGCGGCGATGTCGCGAGATCCGGCCTCCCGCCCGGATCGGTCGAGGACAGGGGCACGAAGTCGAGGCCGGCCGGCGAGACCTCGCGGCGCAGGCCCATGTCACGCAGCAACCTGTCGTCGAGGCCGGACAACCGCGTGCGGTCGCGGCGGTGACGCAGGAGTCGCGCCAGGCCGCCCTCCCCGGGCGGACCGCTCCCGGGGGCGCTCGAGCGGCAGAGGACGAGGAGGCGGCGAATCAGCGGCGGCATGGCGGGCGGTTTCCGGTGGGGATGGGCGATCCTCGCCCACCCGCCGGACCGCGTGCTTCGGCCCCGGCCGAAACGGCCGATCCCATGATTCGGCCGGGGCCGAAGCGTCGGGCCTCGCCCTGCTCTAGAACGTGAGGAATAGACGATGAGGAATTTGGGGAGCCTGCCCCGAGGATCCTCCTTGAGGATTCATCCGTAAGGAGCCCGTCATGGTGACCATCTCCGCCTTCGCCCGCACCGCCGCCCTGGTGGGCGATCCGGCCCGCGCCGGCATGCTGGCCGTGCTGATGGACGGACGGGCGCTGACCGCGTCGGAACTCGCCCGCGCCGCCGGCGTGACGCCGCAGACCGCGAGCGGCCATCTCGCGCAGCTCGCGGAGGCCGGCCTCCTCACGGTCGCGCGCCAGGGGCGCCACCGCTACCACCGCCTCGCCTCCCCGGCGGTGGCGCGGATGCTGGAGGGCGTGATGGCGGTGGCCGCCGGCGCGACGCCGGCCCCCGCCCGGCCGTCCGCCCGGCCTCCCGGCCCCCGGGACGCCGCCCTGCGCGAGGCCCGGACCTGCTACGACCACCTCGCCGGCCGCCTCGCCGTCGCGATGGCGGATTCCCTCGTGGCGCGCGGCGCGGTCGAGCTCGGCGAGGATGGCGGTGCCCTCACGCCTTCGGGCGAGGAGTTCCTGCGCGGCCTCGGGGTCGATCTCGCCGCGGCGTCCGAGACGAATCGCCCTCGCCGGCGGGTCTTCTGCCGCCCCTGCCTCGACTGGAGCGAGCGCCGGCCCCACATCGCCGGCGCCCTCGGCGCAGCCCTGCTGGCGACCTGCCTCGACCGCGACTGGCTGCGCCGGAGCGAGGGCAGCCGGGCCGTCGCGGTGACGCCGGCCGGGCGCCTCGCCCTGGGCCGGGCCTTCGGCTACGGGCGTCCTTGCGCCTGCGGCGACGCGGCCTGACCGTCTCATGGGATTTCCGATTGATCGCTTCACGCGATCCTGCCGGATCGCATCGCGATGCGGAAATCGGTTTCGCTCAGGTGCCGCGCGGGCTTGCGCGACGAGTTCCGGACGCGACCGTCGGGAACTCGTCTCACGCCGCCGGCCGGGCGTCATCGGACGTCGCGGAGGCGGTCTGCAGCGCCAGGGGACTGCCGAGGGGCGTGTTGCCGCGGCCGGTGCGGCGGCGCTCCGTCGCCTCCCGCATGAGGGTGTGGGCGTACTCGGTCAGGGTGTCGCCGAGATCGGCCAGGGTGTCGGCCGTGCTCTCCTGGACGTTGGTGGCGTGGCAGGCCACGTCCACCAGGCCCTCCATCATGCCGACGATGTCGCTGAGCGCCCGGACCAGGGGCGGCAGGATGTCGGCCATCTCGTCGATCGTCGGCGGGGTGCGGCTGGTCATGATCTCTCTCGTCTCTCGTCTCTCGCGCCGTCGCTGGCGCGGCATGTCGGGGCGGCCGTGTCATACGGTTTCCGATGGATCGCTTCAGGCGATCCTGTCGGATCGCTGTCGCGATGCGGAAACCGGCTTCGCTCAAGCGTCGCGCGGGCTTGTGATCCCACTTCCGGAAGGAATCCTCCGGAAGCAGGATCAGGCCATCAGGTAGGTCGGCGAGGTCGGGGCCAGGACCGAGGCCTTGGTGCCCCGGATCTCCTGCAGCTTGCGCAGGGTGCGGGCGTCGAAGCGGGCCTCCACCGCGATGATGCGCTCGCCGTCGATCTCCGCCGGCACGCCGAGCGGCACCGCCCGGAAATGCAGCTGGAGGACGTGGAGCAGGTAGAGGATCGGCATCTGGGCGAGGAAGCACGTCACCCCGTTCTCCAGGCCCCACTCGACGATGCCGGTCATCACCTGGAGGGTGACCGGATGGTTCTTGCCGCGGGTGCGGTGGCCCGGCGCCACCGCCTGGCGGGTCCATTCCCAGATCTGCGGGCCGGCCGGCCGGTCGCCCTCGCACAGCTCCGGCAGCACGTCCGAGAGAAGGTGTGGCCGGGTCGTCGGCAGGAGCCGGCTGTAGCCGATCACCTGGCCGTTCTCGATCGCCAGGAAATGGGCGGCGTGGGCGGTGTCGAACTGGTCGATCTCGCGCCCGTCCGGGCGGCGCAGGGCGTTCCACCCCTTCTCCTCGACGAAGACCTTGTGGCGCAGGCGCCAGACCTCCTCCATCTCGGCGGCGTAGCGGTCCTGGTTGGCGGCGGTGACGACGTGGATCATGGGAAAGGGCTCCTGGTCTCGGACCCCTTGTCCATGCTCTGACGGCTCGGCCGTACTGGGGAATTTCCTAGGAACCCGGTCCCGGGCGGGCCCGCGCGGCGCGGCGGGCCGGCCCTGCCGGCCATGCAATCCCGGGCCGGCCCTGCCGGCCATGCAATCCACCGCGGCGCGAACCGGGAGGCCAGGCTTGGTGTTGACTCGCCGGAATGAGCCGGAGAGGTCGAATGTCGATGCCGTTGACCCGCACCATCGCCCTGGCGGCGGCCGTCGCGCTTCTGGCGCCCGTCGGGCGGGCGAGTGCGCAAGGGACCGAGCGGCAGCGCCTGGCCTGCATGACGGACGCCATGACGCTGTGCGCGAACGACGTGCCCAACACGCGGCGCATCGAGGCGTGCCTGCGCCGGAACTATGCCAGCGTCAGCCCGCCCTGCCAGGGGGAGCTCGATGCGGCCCGCGCCGCCGCCGGCGGCCCCGATGCCGCCGGGAGCGCGGCCCCCTACCGCCGCTGACCGGCGGATCGCTCGTCCCGCGGGACGAAATCCGCATCTCCGTTCGCGACGTCCCGGTGGCGAGGGCCCGGTCCGCGGGATAAGCTCGGGATGGACGGCGCCGGCGGGATCAACCCGCCGGCGACCGTGCGCACGGGAGGACGCACATGGCGGAGACGGAGAACTGCTCGCGGCGGGTGCTGCTGGCGGGCCTGACGGCGGGTCTGGCGATGCCGGCGCTGGCGGCCGGGACGGGCACGGCGCGGGCCGCGGACGAGAGCGAGGCGGTGGCCCGCCAGCTCGAGGCCCTGCGCGTCGCGATCGTGGAGGGCGACGCCAAGGCGCTCGACGCCCTCACCCATCCGCAGATGAGCTACGGCCATTCCAGCGGCCGCAAGATCGAGACCAAGCCCCAGTTCATCGCCAGCCTCGCCGGCAAGACCAACTACAAGTCGCTGACCTTCTCCGAGCAGTGGATCCAGGTCGTCGGCGACAACGCCCTGGTGCGCCACGTCTGGGACGGCGCCGACATCCTGCCCAACGGCGAGACCGGCCGCTCCTACATCGCGGTGCTGCAGGTCTGGCTGAAGGACGGGGGCCAGTGGCGGCTGCTCGCCCGGCAGAGCACCCCGCTCAAGCCCGCCTGAGGAGATCCGGCCAACAGAGCTGGCAAGCACATCCGGAACGACGGCCAAGCTCGGGCGTTTTCGCTCGCCGCACCGATGCCCGGTCGCGGCGGAGCGGGAGCGTGGGCGGTGCGGTCCGACCGGCAGGTGAGCACGATCAGGCTGGTAATCGAGGCCGTCCGCCTCGCCAGCACCCTGGCCGTCAAGGAGATCACGCTGTTCTCCGACGAGGTCGACCGGATCGTCCGGGTCGTCTCGGGCTGGACCCTGTGGGGTGGCGCGATCCTGCTCTTCGCCTGCGTCAGCGGGTTCCTGCTGCTGATGGCCCTGGTGAAGGGGCTGGCGGCCTTGATCGGCTCGGAGGCGGTCGCCGCGGTGATCGGGGCGGCACCCTTCGCCTTCGCGGCCGTCCTGCTCACGTGGTGGGGCCTGCGGAAGATGGACCTGCGGCGGTAGGCTACTGCGCGAGATAGGCCGGGACGCGGGCCAGCGCGTCGGCCCGTGCCGCCGGATCGATCCCCGTATGGGCAATGCCGTCCCGGTTGACCGTGTAGGCGAGGCCGCGCCGCTCGCGGACGGCTGAGTCAGGCGCGTCGAAATCGTGGACCGCGCCCGGGTAGACCGTGATCTCGACCGGCTCGCCCCGGCCTCTCGCCTCCTCCGCCAGGGCGCGGCAGGGCTCGGCGCCGGTCCAGTCGTCGGCGCCGCCGACCAGGATGAGAAGCGGCGTGCGGTCGCGCCAGCCCCGCTCCAGGGCGGTGCGGCAGCCCGGATAGAACGCGACGGCGCGGGCGAAGGGCGTGGATCGGCCGGCCCGGACCGCCGCCAGCACCGTCGAGCCGCCGTTGGACCAGCCGAGCAGCGAGACCGCATCCGGCCGCACGTCGGGCCGGCCGCGCAGCCAGGTCCCGGCGGCCTCGGCATCCGCCACGCGCTCGCGGCCGGGGCGGATCTCGCGCTGGGAGACCCGGCATTGCGGGCCGAGGCCGCGGGAGCCGAAGCTGTCGGGAAACAGCACCAGGAAGCCCTGCGCCGCCAGGCGCTCACCCCAGTCGGCGTGCCGCCCGGTGAGCGCGCCGCTCCGGTCATACAGGCCGCCGCAGCCGTGCAGCGCGACGACCGCCGGGAACGGGCCCGCGCCGGTGGGCCGGTAAAGCTTGCCCTGGAGCGCGATCCCGCCCGGACCCGGGAGGGTGACGGAGACGGGCTCCGCCCGCGCGGTCGTCAGCGTGGCGAGAAGAGCCGCAGCGGCGGTGATGGTACGCCAAGGGGCGCGTCGAGAAGCGGCGCGTGCGGCGTGGGTGCGGCGTCGAAGCCCGGCCATTCGTCCTCCGAGAGGCACGCGAAATCGCGGTCATGCGCCGCGAGCATGGCCGTTGTGCGCTGCAATCGATTGCCGTGTGCGCCGCAACATGAGAAAACGTTTTCGTACCGCCGCGATGGCGTCGCGGCGGTGCAGCCCT